>JBATIN010000217.1:0-2799 GCA_049667765.1 Flavobacteriaceae bacterium | reverse complement strand
TGATAAGCTTAATGGCTATACCCCGATCATTCTTGAGAACGGAACGCTTCAACTTAGTGCGAATAAAGATAGCCTAGGCCTTGCTACCATTAAAGGCACCCCACAGAACGACTACTTTGCCGATTATATGGAGAAATCTAGAGGTATAAACAGTAGGGCCATGTCGATTCAGGATGATCTTCAAAAAGCAACAATGCAACAAGATCAAGCCGTTGTGAATTCATTGACCGACGAAATGAACGACCTTACAGAGGAATTAAAATCATATGAACTTTCTTATATCAAGGAAAATCCGAATGCGCTGATTTCGGTGTTACTCATGGAAAGGGTCATAGGGGCACGACTGTTACCGGCAGACGAAGTCCAAACTTTGTTCGATGGCCTTTCACCGGAAATAAAAGAGACTTCTGCTGCAAAAAAGATTTCGGAACAATTGAACCTTATGAAGGAACGTATGGCAAATGAAAAGAATACCGACATTGGCTCAAAGGCTCCAGCTTTCTCAGGACCTACCCCTGACGGAAGTGAGCTTGCCCTTGTAGATGCTATGGGTAAGGTTACTTTAATAGATTTTTGGGCTGCTTGGTGCAGGCCGTGTCGGGCCGAAAACCCGAACGTGGTTAAGGTATATGAAAAATATCATGCAAAAGGCTTAAACATCATTGGGGTTTCGCTCGATAAAAAAGATGAAGATTGGAAAAAGGCCATCACCGATGATGGCCTGACTTGGCATCAAATTTCAAATTTGGCCTATTTTAACGACCCAATCGCAAAACTTTATAATGTAGATGCAATACCTGCCGCCTTTCTAATTGATGAAAATGGCGTCATTGTTGGTAAAAATTTAAGAGGTGCTGCTTTGGAGGCCAAGGTAGCCGAACTTTTGAACTAACAATGATTAATTATAAAAAAAAGGCCCTTTGTCTGAACAAGGGGCCTTTTACATGCAATTCTGTTACAGGATATAGTCTATTGGAATTTATTCTGTACATCATCGAAGTCGCCATCTACAACAACATTTGCCGATTTTTCGACATCTCCAAATATGTTGACAACCGAGCTTGAACCAATAAATTCTACGGTAGCCCCATCTTTTAATACCAAATCACCAAAAATAGTGAGATTGCCTTCGACCCTTAGTGTGGCATTTTTGTCTACCACCAAGTCCTTTCTTTTATTGTTTCTGCCGATAACCATGGTGCCGTTCATTTCAAATAATCCATCTACATTGACTTCATTGTTTACGGTCCAAGAACCACATAGTAGCAAGGTTCCGCTAACATCGATTTTATTAAACCTTTTAGAACCTCTATACCCTACCGAATCGCCTTTGTCTACTTCAAGATTTGCACTACCTTGGTAGGCGTCAAGATCGGCACATTTTGAAACCAAGCTTTGATCGGGCCTATTCAGTTTAATAATTTGTAGCCCTTCTTTACCGGCTGCCGCAAAGACATAGTCACCTTTCGAGGCCACGTAGTTTATAGATCCTTCTAGTTCTATGATACCTACTAAATCGGTATTATTGCCTTGTTCTTCTGAAAGACAAAGTCCCGCACCGCCATTGGCCATTAACATAACCTCTTGGTTTATGGCTACGGCATTGGTTACAATATCTGATTGATCTACACCATCAGGATTAATTAAAATAGGAATGTATTCAATTAAGGTTCCAGTGGAAGCATTATAGACACCTGCACCTTTTGCACCTTCTGCCACAACAATGTTATCCCCTGAAAAATCCAAGGCCCTTTTGGTGTTCTCACCAAAATCGGAGTCGATGGGAATCACTTTGGTCACATTTAGATCCAAGTCTAAAATATTCACCCCCGTCTTGGCATCCAATACGGCAATCGTATTGTTGTTCACGGCTACCGAACGCAGATCTGCAAACGGAACTTCATTTGTGGCCTTGATATTGGCCTTATCGTATAGGGTCAAGAAGCCTTCACGGCCGCTGGTCACTAGTATAGCAGTATCGGTAGTAGCTATATCGGTAGCGTTATAGCCTTCTTGAAAACCGTATACAATTCCGGAATCGATATCCATTTTTCCATTCGAAACCGGTATTCTGGCAACAAAGGAATTTGAAGTGGCACGTACCGATATTTCAGCATCAACCCCTCCGACCGCATAGATATAACCACTTTCGTATTTCAACGAATTTATATCGGCGTTCATATAATATAATCTTGAAGTAACTATTGGGTTATTAGGGTCGCTTACATTAATGATATCGATACCGCCAACATACCCATCTTCAACTGTATTATATGAGACATAAGCATATTCGCCTTCAATGAAAACATGCGAAGCCGTTAGGTTTTGTCCTCCACTAAAAGAAGGGGGACTCACTTGGGCTACCAAGGTAAGCGGATAGTCGCCCGCTTGTTCGGCTTTTGCAGTTAGCGAAAACTTACCGGTAGTGCCATCTTCTTCATAAATATCGAGAACACCAGATTTATCGAAAATGACACTATTTTGCATCACCGAAAGGCTGTTTTCAAGGATTAAGTCATCTTGGGGATCGCTAAATACCGTAGTTTCATCGGTACATGAAGCCATAAAAAACATGGTGGCCATAGCCACGAACAAGGACGTTCTTTTCATTGTAAGTAGGTTTATATTAGATTTGGGTTCTAACGTAACGGTAAAATTACGGAGAAGTTACATTTATGCCCCCTATTTTCGATGAATGGTACAAAAACGTCTGTTTTAGTGCGAATCGGTGTGTAACGCAGTGCGGGAAGTTTATAGTTTCCCCATTTTTTCCAATACGAAAAGAATAATGATAGGAAC
>JBATIN010000216.1:0-18746 GCA_049667765.1 Flavobacteriaceae bacterium | reverse complement strand
CCTCTACCCTACCCATGGCCTTGGTCCCGTTGCCCAGTATATGAATTTAGCGAGAACCGAAGATAATTTCGGAAGTCTTGTTTCCTTTTCTACCCCGGCTCGTGGTAGGGCATTGTACGCCAAAAAGAATTATCCGGAAGATCACAAATGGAACAAGCTCGATTTCAAGGGCGGCGATATGAATACATCAATCATCAAAACCCATTTGGGACGAACTGTAATGGTTCAATGGGACGAAACTAGTCCGCGACCCTATACCCGACATAATTTGATCCAGGGCACAAAGGGCATTCTTGCAGGTTTCCCTACACGGGTTGCCATCGAAGGCGGAGTGGCAGGGGTCACCAAAGACCATCATGAATGGGCCGAAGGCAAAAAATTGGCCGCCGTTTACGAAAAATACGATCATCCTTTATATAAAAGACTGAACGAAGCCGCCAAAAATAGTGGCCATGGCGGTATGGATGGTATCATGATGTACCGTATCGTTGAATGCCTTCAAAAAGGACTTCCCCTAGATCAAAATGTTTATGAAGGCTGTTTTTGGAGCGCGGTCGGCCCATTGAGCGAGGCTTCGGTTGCGCAAGGGGGCATGCCCCAAACCTTTCCCGATTTTACTAGGGGCAATTGGAAGAATACAAAACCTTTATCCATCATAAGTTAAATCTATAATTTTTAGCATAATGAAGAAGTTTATTACAATTTTAATGGCGGTCAGTTTAATAGTTGCCTGCAAAACTGAAAAAAAAGAAGTAAAACCAGAAGCTGTAACTACCACAGATGCCGAAGTTGACCAGTGGATTCATCTTTTTGATGGTACCAGTACTGAAGGATGGCGAGGGTACAATGGTAAAACCTTACCTCCTGGATGGGTGATCGAGGACGGCACCCTTACCTTTAAAACCGAATTAGGGCTCGAACAAGATTATGAAGGTGGAAAAGACATCATTTACGGGGCCGAAGAGTTCGATAATTTTGAACTTTATCTTGAATGGAAATTGCCCCCTGGTGGCAATAGCGGTATTTTTTATCACTTAAAAGAAGGCTATAACAGCCCACCGGAAGTCTCGCCAGAATATCAATTGATCGATGATCTGGGCTACGCCGAAATGCATGACCTTACCGATTATAATACAAGTTTGGGCTATACCGAGAAACCTGAAGAACTTAAACCGTTACAACAAACCGGGTCTGATTACGCCATGCATCCGGCAAATGCGGACAATAAAATACTTCATCCGGTTGGAGAATGGAATTCTTCGAAAATCGTGTTTACCCCTGAAAAAGTTGAACATTGGCTTAACGGAAGACTTTTACTTTCTTTTGTTCCATGGGACGAAGCTTGGTACGAGAAAAAGAATTCCGACAAATGGAAAAATGCAGAAGACTACGGCAAGTACAAAACAGGCTTTATAGGATTGCAAGACCACGCCAGTCCTATTTGGTTCAGAAATATAAAAATCAAAAAATTATAATATAATATCGAGAACATGAACAAAAGGGATTTCTTAAAGAAAAGTAGTTTAGGCGCAGTAGGTATTGCCTTGTCACCCTCATTGATGATGGGCAATTACAGTACACATAATCGTTTACGTACGGCACACATTGGCGTCGGCAATATGGGAGGCGCCGATCTGGCCGCCATTTCATCACATCCGTTGGTAGATGTTACCGTACTTTGCGATGTTGATGCCAACAACCTTGCTGCCGCCAAAGCACTTCATCCTAATGCAAAAACCTATTCCGATTATCGCGTAATGCTCAAAGAAATGGCCAATGAAATCGATGCGGTCATCGTATCGACCCCTGACCATACCCACGCTCCGGCCTCTTTAATGGCCATGAATTTCAACAAGCCCGTGTATTGCCAAAAACCATTGACCCATTATGTTTCAGAAGCTAGGGCCATGAACAAATTGGCCGAAGAAAAACATTTGGTCACCCAAATGGGTATTCAAGTACATTCTTTTTACGACTATAAATTGGCGACCTTATTAATACAATCGGGTATCATCGGCAAGGTACATACCGTACATGCCTGGTCTCCAAAAAACTGGGGCTATGATGGCCCCGCACCGGAAAGCAGTGACCCCGTACCCGAAAACCTTGACTGGAACCTTTGGTTGGGTACTTCAAATAAAAGACCTTATAAAGAAGGGGTATACCATCCGGGCAATTGGAGAAAATTAATGGACTATGGCTGTGGTACCTTGGGCGATATGGGAGTTCATATATTCGACACCCCTTACAATGCCCTCGAACTTGACGTTCCAAGAACCATTACCAACAATTGCAGAAAACCAACAGGTTTCGGGTATCCTGAAAAGAATAAGGTTACCTATGAGTTTCCCGGTACCAAGCATACGGCAAATACCCTTACTTGGGTTTGGCACGATGGCCCAGGCGCCCCAGAAGAAATTGAAGAACTGCGTCTGCCCGGTGCCGAGCTAAAGTCCTCAAAAAAAGTAAAGCCCTCTAAAAAAGACAAGGCTACCTTAGAAGAAAAAATGTCACTTGAAACCAAAAAAACCGACGATAGCATACTCCCAGAACAGGGGGCCATGTTCATCGGGGAAAAAGGCCGACTGCTATTGCCCCATTTTATGGAACTGCCCAGAAAAATCGTCGATGGCAAATATGTAGATATTACTGCAGAAATTACTGAGGTAAGTGTGGCCAACAATATAGGTGAAATCATTAGGGACTATGCTTCTGAAGGACCAAAGCACTATCACCAATTCGTTGATGCCTGTTTAGGCCATGATACCTGCAGTGCCCCATTCTCCTATGCTTCCCGTTTAACTGAAACTATTCTATTAGGAGTTATTGCGGGGCGTTTCCCGAATCAGACCCTTCATTGGGACAGTAGTTCGGCGAAATTCTCGGAAGAGGAAGCCAATCAATATTTAGAAGGCGATTATCGCGAATTTTAATAGCCTCCTGTAATTAAGGAGCAAAGAAGCAAAACGTATGGATAGAATCAACAAACATCTTACCTACCTTTTGCTTCTTTTTTTTACAATATCCTCCTTTGCACAAGAAACCGCTATCAAGTGGTGGAATACCTCGCAAAGTGAATTTAAGGTAATTGAAGGTCAAGCCTGGCCCGACGAAGTGGCCGCCACCTTCGACCGCTTGCCAAAACGAGCAAAAAACAAGGTTCGAGAAGCCGTGTGGGACCTTTCGAATCATGCGTCAGGACTCAAAATTCGGTTCCGATCTAATGCATCTGAAATCACGGTTCGGTATGGGGTAAATCTAAGGCATGGCATGGACCATATGCCGGCCACCGGAGTAAGCGGAGTAGACCTTTATGCCATTGACAGTGACGGACAATTGCTTTGGGCCAATGGGCAACGTAATTTTTCAGATACGATCACCTATCACTTTACAGGGCTGCGCCCCAGCGATAAATACCATGATTTGGGCAGGGAATATCGCTTAGACCTACCCCTGTACAATAGCGTTTCTTGGTTAGAAATAGGTATTGCCGAAGATGCATATTTTGAACCTCTTCCCGTTCGAAACGAAAAACCGATAGTGGTCTATGGCACCTCAATTGCTCACGGGGCCTGTGCCTCACGACCCGGAATGGCATGGACCAACATTCTTGGCCGAAAACTGGATCGCCCATTGATCAACCTCGCTTTTTCAGGAAACGGCAGACTCGAAAAAGAACTCATTGACCTTCTGGTCGAAATCGATGCCAAAATATACATACTTGATTGCCTACCCAACCTATGGAGAGCCGAACAATACGATGATGCAGCACTCGAAAGACGAATCTTGGATGCAGTTCGACAATTAAAAAAAGAAAGGCCCGAAACCCCGGTATTGTTGACCGATCATGCGGGCTATACCGACGGGCTCATAAAACCGGAACGCATGGATCAATATACCCGTGTAAACATCATTCAGAAAAAAGCATTTGAAAAATTAAAAAATGAAGGCTTACAAGGCATCTTTAACCTCTCTTTTGAAGAACTCGACCTAGGATTGGAAGATATGGTCGATGGAACGCATCCGAACGATTTGGGTATGATGCATTATGCCGAGGCCTATGAAAAAAAACTTCGCACAATTCTGGAGGAACCTGTAGGCCAACTTTCTACGACGCTTCCGGTTACCCAATACAGAGAACCTAATAATTACGATTGGGAAAAAAGACATCGCGAAATATTGGAAATGAACCGTACGAATCCACCAAAAAAGGTCATTCTTGCCAATTCGATCATTCATTTCTGGGGAGGACTCCCAAAAGCAAAAGTGGCAAGGGAAGAAACCACATGGGATAATTATTTAACGCCCATGGGCGTTCGCAATTACGCCTACGGCTGGGACCGTATTGAAAATGTGCTCTGGCGGGTGTATCATGGTGAACTCGACGGGTTTCAGGCCGAAGAAATTATGGTCATGATCGGCACCAATAATTTTCATTTGAATACCGATGATGAAATTATAGCAGGTCTACGAATGCTACTACAGGCTATTCAAATTCGTCAGCCCAATAGCCAACTGATCGTAATGGGCATTTTACCAAGAAGGGATGAAGAACAGCGTGTTTCGACGCTCAACCTAAAAATTGCGGATTTGGCAGCGGCGCTTCACATCAACTATGGTTTTCTAGGCGATGTTTTTTTGAATAAGGATAAAAAGATAAATGAAGCCCTGTTTTCAGACGGCCTGCATCCTAACCAACTAGGTTATGAAAAAATGCGGGAAGTACTGCTGCCCATCCTTAAAAACTAAAATCAAAGCGTGACAAATGTTCTAAGTGAACTGGCGCAACAGTTTGTAGCTTATCCTCCTAAATCTATCCTAATAGTGCTATCCACTCAGTTAAAATGTGCTACTTTTGGCCAAAATACAGCGCCTTTGCACTACTTAAGCCTAATACTTTTTTGTTTATTGATTGCCCCATTTACTTCTGCTCAAGTAGCGAAAAGTATTGAGACGGACACTTCTTCGACCAAGCAAATCAATATTGTTTACGGCGGAAATTTAACCAAGGATGAAACAAGGTTTCCTGGCGCGTTCATTTTGAGCAAAGATTCCAAACAAGTACAATTTGAGCATGAGGGCGCCGATCTATGGTGCGATTACGCCATCCATTATCAAAAAGAAAACCGGTTAAGGGCCATTGGCAATGTGCGCGTTCAGCAAGGCGATTCGGTAACCATGACCAGTGGCAAGGCCAATTACGACGGCAATACAAAACTGGCCAAGGCCTTTGAAAATGTGGTCTTGAACAATACCAGCATGACCCTTACTACCGACACCCTGCGTTGGGACCGTGATAACCAGCAGGCCTACTATCAAGATTTCGGTACCGTGGTCGATTCGGCCAATACCTTGACCAGTGAAATCGGGCGCTATTTTATGGAACTAAAAAAACTGCAATTCGTAGATAGTGTTCACCTAAAAAATCCAGAATATATTTTAGATTCAGAGCAGCTCGATTATTACACAACCTCAAAGAATGCGTATATGTACGGGCCATCGACCATTACGGGCGACGCCTATAAAATTTATTGTGAGCGAGGGTTTTATGACACTAAAGTGGAAATCGGGTATGGTATTAAAAACACGCGTATCGACTATAACAATCGCATAATAGAAGGTGATAGCGTGTATTTCAATAAGGTTGAAGAGTTTGCTTCGGCCACCAACAATATAAAGGTAACCGACACCATAAATAAAGGCGTAATCAAATCCCATTATGCCGAAGTCTACAAGGCAAAAGATTCTGTTTTTGCCACCCGAAGGGCGGTATCGATAACGCTTGTAGAACAAGATTCACTCTATATTCATGGTGATACCTTAATGGTTACCGGCAAACCTGACCATCGCATTTTAAAGGCATTCAGAAATGCAAAACTGTTCAAGAGCGACATGAGCGGAAAATGCGATTCTATAAATTTTGAAGAACACACCGGCCTGACCCAATTAATAAAAAGTCCCGTACTATGGAATGGCGAAAATCAGATTACCGGCGACGTGATCCATATTTTAAGCAACACCAAAACCGAAAAGCTTGATTCGCTTAAAGTGCTAGAAAATGCTTTCGTTGTTTCACTCGATAGCATTGGTAAAACGGGATACAATCAGGCAAAAGGCATTAATTTATTCGGAAAGTTCATAGAAAATGAGCTGAAAATCATTGATTTGGTCAGTAATACGGAAGTAATCTATTATATGTATAACAGTGACCAAGAACTGATTGGAATCGATAAAACCAAATGCAGCGCCATTCGCATAACCATGGCGAACAATGATGTGGAAGACCTAACTTTCATTACCGAACCTGATGGTGATATTTTCCCTGAGAGTGAACTCCTTGTCGAGGAGCGAAAACTAAAGGGTTTTATTTGGAGAGGCGAGGAACGCCTTCTTTCTGTAGACGACCTATTTGATGATGATGACAATAATATTGTATTAGTGAAAATTCAAGGGATAGATAGTCCAATCGATATAGATGCAGAAGAAGAGGAGCGACAAAATAATTCGAGCGATCCGGTGAACAATATACCCACGGCCAACGATGATGCACAAAAGCCAAAAGAGCAGCCGAAGCCAAAAAAGGGAAGTCAAGAATAGCATGAAAGAAGACTTTCTAAAATATCAAGCCCAGACCACGGCCCACCCATTGGCCATACAAGTATCACATGCCAAGGGCAGTTATATTTATGATAGCGATGGCAATGCCCATTTAGATTTTGTCGCGGGAGTGTCTGCCTGCAGTCTTGGCCATTGTCACCCAAAGGTAGTAAGCGCAATAAAAGTGCAAGCCGAAACCTACATGCATGTTATGGTCTATGGCGAATATGTGCAAGAACCAGCGGTTGCCTATACCAAATTCTTGGCCTCTCACCTACCCCCAACTTTAACGACAACGTATTTAGTTAATTCAGGAACAGAAGCCATAGAAGGAGCGCTGAAACTCGCCCGAAGATACACGGGAAGAACCCAATTGCTCGCTGCAAATCATGCCTATCATGGCAACACCATGGGCAGCTTAAGCGTTATGGGCTTTGAAGAACGTAAAAGTGCGTTTCGGCCGTTGATCCCCGATGTCGACTTTATCAGGTTTAATTCAGAAGAAGACCTAAAACTAATTACCGAAAAAACCGCGGCCGTCATATTAGAGACCATTCAAGGAGGCGCAGGTTTTATTGAGCCTAATCCTAACTATCTCAAGAAAGTGCGTAAACGATGTACCGAGGTTGGGGCATTGTTGATCTTGGATGAGATTCAACCCGGCTTTGGCCGCACAGGTGCCTTGTTCGCTTTTGAGCATTACGATTGTATCCCAGACATCTTGGTCATGGGCAAGGGCATGGCCTCAGGTCTGCCCGTAGGGGCTTTTACAGCATCACAAGAAATGATGGACAGCTTAAAGGAAAATCCCAAATTGGGACATATTACTACTTTTGGCGGAAATTCAGTAATCGCTGCTGCCTGCTTGGCAACGTTAAAAGAACTTACCGAAAGCAATTTGATTCAGGAAACCCTTGAAAAAGAAGACTACATCCGTAATCGTTTACAGCATCCGGCCATTAAAGAAATACGCGGAAAAGGCTTAATGCTGGCGCTTATTTTTGAAAAAAATGAAATTGCCGACCATTTAATCCTCACCTGTGCAAAAAAAGGCCTGATTTTATTCTGGCTATTATTCGAACCAAAAGCAGTGCGTATATCCCCTCCATTGACCATTTCTATTGAAGAAATTGAAGAAGGTTGCTCGATAATTTTATCGGTTCTAAATGCCAATGCACAATAATATGTTAACTAATTTGTTAATAATATAGCCCAATTCAGACGATTTAAGTAGCCTCAATAGAGTACTTTTAAATCCATAGTTTAACCAAAACGTACCTATGGCGTTAGAATCTAACGAAAGACCAAGCAAGCCCATAGCCAAGTTTGAATCAATGCTCAAGACCGACGACATCTATTTCTTTGATGCCGAGGACTTTGAAGACATTATACACCACTATCTGAATAACGGTAAAATCGCCTTGGCCAAAAAGGCGATCAAAATTGGGCTACAGCAACATCCCCACTCCATAGAACTAAAACTGCTAGATGTAGAAGTATTGGTTTTCGAAAACAACTTGGATCTTGCCGAACAACTACTTGACCAACTACAACTGTTAGATAGTACGAACGAAGAAATATTCATTCAACGGGCCAATATTTATTCGAAGAAAGATAATCATGAGGCCGCAGTGAGTCTTCTGCACAAAGCACTCGATTTGGCCGAAGACAGCTTTGACATTCATTCGCTATTGGGCATGGAATATCTATTTATGGACGATTTTAAAAGCGCCAAAGACAATTTCATGAAATGCGTCAGCTATGACGAGCAAGATTATTCATCGCTGTACAACGTAATCTACTGCTTCGAATTTTTGGAAGATTTTGATGGCGCCATTCTTTATTTAAACGATTATTTAGAACGAAACCCTTATTGTGAAGTGGCATGGCATCAGCTTGGCAAACAATATTTCTCAAAAAGAATGTATAAAGAGGCATTGACCTCTTTCGATTTTGCCATTATTTCTGACGATTCGTTCATAGGTGCCTATTTTGAAAAAGGCAAGGTACTGGAGAAATTAGGTGAGTATCATGATGCAATAGAAAATTACGAGACCACGATTCGAATTGAAGATCCAACTTCCCATGCTTATTTGCGAATTGGCAAATGCTATGAAAAGCTTGGCAATGATGAAATGGCTAAATATTATTACTATCAAACGGTACACCAAGACCCATTATTAGATAAAGGTTGGTTGGCAATTACCAACTTTTATTTCATAAAAGACAATTACAAAAAAGCGCTCTATTACATAAACAAGGCCCTTAATATTGATAGTGAAAATCCAAATTATTGGAAGAAAAGTGCCGACATCAACACCGCACTTAAAAACTATGACCAAGCCGATTACGCTTACAAGCAGACCGTTGACCTAGGTAATTTCCAATTAGATACCTGGCTAAAATGGGCCGAGCTCGCCCGCCTTAACAAAGATGTTCCCGATGCTATTCGCATTCTTAATCAGGGTACGGAGTTTTATCCTGAAAGTCCAGAGATTCTATATAAACTAACAGGCCTATACCTTCTTGAAAATGACAAGGTGAGTGCTAGAATAGCGCTGACCCATGCACTAAAGAACGACTCAAAAAAGCTCCACCTCTTTCAAGAAGAATTTGAACAATTCGCCCATACCGAATGGGCCATTGCAATTATCGCTTCAGCAAAAAAGACTTCTAGATAAAAAAGGTATTTTTGTCACCTTAAAAAGCCACCCTAAAAAAGGCCGTTTTTGAAATAAAAGAATAGCCAAAGCGTCAATATTCGGCTACATTAAGTAAACAATATATCATTGTTTGACATTTCAGATAGCACAATTAGAACAGATATCGTTGGTGGACATTAGCGGAACTTAATAGTACATCTCTAAAAATCAAGAATGGAAAATCGGAATTTATTGCAGCACATTTTCATTATATTGAAAGGCATGGCCATGGGGGTAGCCGAGCTGGTTCCCGGTGTTTCAGGGGGCACCATCGCCTTTGTCGCAGGAATTTATGAAGAATTCATTGGCACGATCAACAATGTCAACCTGAAAACATTGAAGTTGTGGCGCACTGAAGGTTTCACAAGTTTTTGGAAGGCGCTCAATGGCAACTTTCTCGGTAGCCTTCTCCTAGGCATGGCCATTAGCATACTCTCATTTACCAAACTCATTAAATGGTTGCTCGAAAACGAGCCTATACCCATTTGGTCGTTTTTCTTTGGGCTGGTCGTGGCCAGTATTATTGTAGTGGCAAAGGCCATAAAAAAATGGAATGTTGCCACCATTACCTTACTAATTGTCGGGGCAATCGTAGCCTACTTCATTACCACTTTGCCACCCTCGACAAATACAGAAAGCCTTTCGTTTATATTTTTCTCGGGGGCCTTGGCCATTTGCGCCATGATTTTACCGGGCATCTCGGGAGCATATATACTGGTGTTGCTGGGGGCATACAAACCGGTTATCGACGCGCTTCACGATAAGAACTTTAAGGTATTGATTACCATGGCTTTAGGCATGGCTTTCGGTATTCTTAGTTTCGCCAAAGCCTTAAAATGGATGTTTGAACACCATAAAAATATAACCCTGGCCGTTTTAACGGGATTCATTTTAGGCTCCCTCAACAAGATATGGCCATGGAAAATCATTTTGGAAACAAAGACCATTGGTAATAAAGTAATTGTTTTGAAAGACAAGAATGTATTGCCATTCGACTTTGATGGAGAACATCAATTATTGTATGCAATATTGGCCGCAATCATCGGTTTTTCCCTTATTTTTATACTTGAAAAAGTAGCCTCGAAAAAATAAGTCCCCTCTTGCATGCATGGTCCACGCTCATTTACCGACAAGTTCTTTTTGGTCGTCAAGGGCCTCTTTATGGGCGCCGCGAACAAGGTACCGGGGGTTTCTGGTGGTATCGTAGCATTTGTAGGCGGTTTTTACGAAGAATTCATTTATTCGTTACAGAAGATAAACGGCAAAGCGCTAAAGCTAATTCTTAACGGGCGGTTCAAAAGTTTTTACCGGTACATCAACGGTACTTTTTTAGTGCTATTGATTTCGGGTATGCTGATCAGTTATTTTAGCATTTCTCAACTTCTTGATTATTTTTTAGAACGTAAAGAGCTCTACGTTTGGTCCGCTTTTTTTGGCATGATCTTAGGGTCGATCTATTTTATCTCCAAAGACTTTGAGCACTGGAACAAAAAAACGATCACTGCGGGCATTCTTGGGCTTATTATAGGTATCTCTATTAGTTTTTTGAGTCCTGCTAAAGAAAACGATAATCTTTTGTTCATATTTCTCTGCGGTATGATCAGTGTGTCGGGCATGACCTTACCTGGCCTATCGGGATCTTTCATTCTTATTTTACTGGGCAATTACGTACTGCTCTTGGTCGATTCTGTAAATGCCCTCTACGAAACTTTTGGAGAGGTATTTACCGGCGATTTCAGTTTTATAAAAAATGCCGAGCGAATGCATACCCTCAAAATATTGGCAATTTTTACCATTGGTTCGGCCACAGGGCTCGTGTCTCTTTCACACCTGCTTACCTATGTATTGAAACATTACAAAAATACGACCACCGCGGTGATCATCGGCTTTATTACAGGGTCTCTGGGCGTAGTATGGCCCTGGAAGCGAACCATCTTTAAGACCGATGAGTTCGGACAGGTTTTATTGGATAGCAATCATAAGGAAATCATTATAAACTACGAACGCTATCTTCCTGATTTTATGAATTCAGAAACTTGGTGGGCCTTGTTTTTTATCGTGATAGGAATACTTATATTAATTGCCTTAGAGTGGTATGGAAAAAACAGGAAGCAAAAAGCATAGATTCGGGCTGGTGGGCAAAAATATTTCCTACTCGTTTTCAAGAGGATATTTTACAGAAAAATTCAATTTCCTGGGCCTTCAAGATCATTCCTATGAAAATTTTGACCTACAGGAAATTGCCGACTTTAAGAAGCTTTTTGAAAACAACAAAAACATTAAGGGATTGAACGTAACCATTCACTATAAAGAAGCGGTCATTCCCTATTTAGATGCCATTAGTACAAAAGCAAAAAAAATAGGTGCCGTAAACACCATTAAAATCAGCAAAAAAGGCCTAAAAGGATACAATACCGATGTCTACGGATTTAAAAAATCGATCAAACCTTTATTAAAGGAACACCACAAAAAGGCCTTGATTCTGGGTACGGGCGGGGCATCAAAGGCCATTGCCTTTGTTTTTTCAGAATTGAATATCGAATATACCTTCGTTTCGCGTAGAGCCAGTGTTAATCAATTTGGCTATAACGATCTTGACCAAACCATTCTAGATCAGTATTCCATCTTGGTTAACTGTACTCCCTTGGGTACCTATCCAAATATTGAAGAACGGCCTGCAATTCCTTATCAATACATCTCTAAAAAACACCTGTTGTTCGACTTGATCTATAATCCGGAAAAAACTGCATTTCTTAAAGCAGGTGAAAGTAAAGGCGCTATTATCGCTAACGGATATCATATGTTGGAACTTCAGGCCGAAAAAGCATGGGAAATTTGGAACAGATAATCCTTTCAAGTTTGGTAGAACCCTTACCTTTCATCAAAGTATTTTAATTACACATTCTTTATCCGTAGTATTTATCACAGCTTCCTCTTGGTCGATTTAGAAGATCAGAAAACGAACTTCATTTTTTTTGGTAGGATGTTTCACCGCTAATAATGTTTCATTGTAGGAATTGTGATATCCCATTAAAAACAATACCCATAATTTTGGCAATAGCAATGATGTCACTATCTTACCGTTCAGTATGCATGAATAGGCAACAATTTTGATATGATGTTGGAAGAACAAGAACAAGAACGGCCCAAAAAGGCAGAAGCAAAAGCACCTTCAGAAACTACCGAAACGACCGATGTTACGGAGAAAAGCACTGAACTACCTACCGAGAAAGAAACGCCATCCGTTGAAACAAACACAACTACGAAAGACGCTATCATAGCCGATAGCGAATCGGATTTGAAAAAAGCAGAAATACAACCGGATGAAAATACCGGGCCTAAAGAAAATGCTTCTCCAGCGAAAAATAAACTAAAGGATGACAACCTCGAACGAGAGCCTTTAAAAGTAGATCCTACAGTAACCACGGAGCCAAAAAAAGCTCAGAAAGCAGACCAAAAAGACGATTCAGAAAAGGTTTTGGAAGAAATCGACGATGAGAACGCAGAAGATGCCGAAGATGCCGACAATCATCACCGACATAATATTCCAATATTGGACTACCATGCCATGTCTATGGAAAATCTGGTCGGTGAATTACAACGACTGGTTCGTAACGAAAAGGTTCAAGCCATTAAAAAACATGTTGATGAAATAAAACAAGAATTCGATCAAAAGTTTCAAGAATTCATAGAGCATAAAAAAGAGGATTTTGTCAATAATGGTGGCAATGAAATCGATTTTCGCTATAATTCGGTCGCCAAAAGACAGTTTAACGAGGTTTATAAAGACTATCGTGAAAAACGAAATCAATATTATAAAAGTCTAGAAAAGAGCCACAAAGAGAATCTGTCTGGCCGACTTGAACTTATCGAAGAACTAAAGGCCTTAATCAATGTTGAGGAAGACATCAATACTACCTACAAAAACTTCAAAGACATACAACAGCGGTGGCGCGAAGCAGGTCCAGTACCTAGAACCCACTATAACGATGTTTGGAAAACCTACCATCACCATATAGAAATATTCTATGATTTTCTGCATATAAACAGGGAATTACGCGACCTCGATTTTAAACATAATTTAGAGGAAAAGACCAAAATCGTTGAGCAGGCCGAGGCACTCGCAAAGGATCCCGACCTTAACAAAGCGTTTCGAGAATTACAGACCCTGCACAAAATATGGAAGGAAGACATTGGCCCTGTAGGTCAAGAACATAGGGAGGCCATTTGGGAGCGCTTTAGCAACGCGACCAAAGTGATGCATCAAAGACGGCAAGACCACTACAAAGACATTGAAAAGAGCTACGAGCAAAATCTAGAGAAAAAAAGGGTTATTATTACCGAGATACACCAAATTGCCAATTCGATCAGCAATAATCATCGTGCACTTCAACAGCAAATGAAACAGGTCGAAGCCCTACGCGATGCTTTTTTTAAGGCAGGCAAAGTGCCCCAACAAGTGAACGAAAAAACTTGGGCCGATTTTAAGGAGGCGGTCCGCACATTTAACCGAGGTAAAAACGCATATTACAAAACCCTAAAGAGCGAGCAGCAAGAAAATTTAGATAAGAAACGAGAACTGCTACAATTGGCACAATCGTTAAAGGACAGTGAAGAATGGGAATCGACCACTTCCGAAATGAAACGCATTCAGAACGAATGGAAAAAGGTAGGCCACGTACCCAGAAAGTATTCCGATAAACTTTGGAAAGAATTTAAAACGGCCTGCAACCATTATTTTGACCGACTGCACGCCCTTAAAAATTCAGCTCATAAGGAGGAAGCCGAAAACTTTGAAAAGAAAGCTGCAAGTCTCGATAAATTAAGGGCCTTTGAATTGACTGGAAATCGTGAAAAGGACATTGAGACGATTAAAACCTACATTCGTGACTGGAAAACCTTTGGTCGAGTGCCTTTCAACAAAAAGAACATCGATCAAAAATTCGATAAGATCGTTGACGCCTTATTCCGCAAGCTCAACGTAAACAAACAAGAGTCCGAACTTTTAAAATACGGTAATAAAATTCAACAGCTCGCCAAGAAAGACGATGAGCAGGCTATTTATAACGAGCGTGTTTTTATTCGCCGTAAAATCGATGAAAGCAAAAACGAGATACTGCAATTAGAAAACAACCTTCAATTTTTCTCCAATGCCTCAGAAGACAACCCCTTGGTTCAAGATGTGGTTAAACGTGTAGAAAGTCATAAGGCATCGTTGGCCACATGGAAAGAAAAACTAAAGAAACTCAATATCTTGGAAAATAAAATGAACCGGCCAGAAGAAGAAGAGGAAGCCGATGCATCACCTTCCGAAGAGGAGTAATCATTAAACTTTTACATAAATGCAAATCGGAAAAGCTCAACCTCTATCGTAATCAAAATGATTTTCAATAGGGTATCCTAATGACTTCGAACTCAAGTAAACTTACTCGCCAAATGGGGCTTTTGGCCCTTACCGCCACTGGGGTATGTTCAATGCTCGGGGCTTCCATAAATGTAGTACCTTTTATGATACAACGTAATGTGCCCGGTATTGGACCATACGTATTACCCGCTTTTGCCTTTGCTGCAATACCTGCCCTTTTCGCCGCATTGGCCTACGGTATTTTGGCTTCCGCAATGCCTAGGGCCGGCGGCAGCTATGTTTATGCAAGCCGGGGTTTGAACCCTTATCTTGGGTTTGTGGCAAGCTTTTCACAATGGTTCGGTCTATCGATCGTCATCGGGGTTATTGCCTATGTCATTATTCCGTTTATCAGGGACGTTACCTTACAACTAGGTTTTGATTCGGTATCAAAATCACTTGAACTGGGATGGATACGAGTCGTCTTGGCTCTAGCCTTGGTCTGGATGTTTGTTTGGGTCAATATCAGAGGCACAAAAAGCTATGAACGCGCCTTGATCCCCATGATGTTTTTGATGTTCGCTGCAGGTGCCATCGTTATTTTTTCAGGACTCGTTTTCGACGCATCAGATTTTATCGCGGCATTGGAAGTAAAAGAAGAACGAAGTTTTACGCCAGTGACTACTTCTAGTTTCGATTGGAAAACCTTTTTGTCGGCCTCTGCCCTTTTGTTCTCGAGTTTTATCGGTTTTGATTCTATCGCCCAGGCGGGTGGTGAAGCGAAAAATCCCTCAAAAAACCTTCCAAAAGCCATATTGTTGGCAATTGTTGGTGTTGGTATCTTTTATTTTTTGTTTTCCGCAGCGGTGTACCATATCGTACCCTGGAGTTTTGTAGCCGAGGAAGCAATTAATAAGGATATTTCAGCTCCTGGTCTTTTAAGTTATGTGCTGCCCCCATCCGTTGGTATCGCCATACTTTTGGGTGCGGCCATTGCCTTGATCAATGACTTGCCGGCAATGTTGCTCTCCGTATCTCGCCTGATGTTTGCATGGGCGAAAGACGGTATTTTTCCTACTACAATAGCAAAAGTGCACCCCGAACGACATACCCCTCATGTCGCTCTTATCGTAGCCGGGTTCATGGCAAGTATCGGAATATTAGGTTCGCATTTCGCAGGTGATTTTTTTTTAGGAATCGATATTATGGTCACGGCTATGATGGTCAATTTTCTGTTGATGTGCATTACGCTGATCACGTTGCAAAAAACCAATCCAGAACTAGCAAAAGAAGTGACTGTCATCAAAAACAGAAAAATTCAACTGTTAATAGGATGGCTAGGCGTTTTATCTTTATCAGGATTTTTAGTCATTCACACCTATAAAGATATTATGTCAAAGACAACCGCATGGTACTTTCACTCAACACCGATCTGGTTGATCGTTATGGGCTTGGCGAGTATGATTTTCCTTTACAAATGGAATCAATTGAAAAAAGAAGGCACCGATGTAACCGAGCTATTTCATAAACTACCCAAAGAATAATTTATGTTAGAAAAAACCACACTAGCCCCTGGATTGACTGTTTCGCGAGTCATCACCGGCCTATGGCAGATCGCCGATTTAGAACGTAATGGCACGACCCTTGACCCGAACGAAACTTCAAAGTTTATGGCCCCCTATGTTAAAGCCGGTTTCACCACCTTTGATATGGCCGACCATTATGGGTCAAGTGAGATTATTACCGGTACTTTTAAGAATGAACATCCGTTGGGAACGCAAGTACAACTGTTCACAAAATGGGTGCCTGAACCAGGTAAAATAAGTAAGGAAGATGTTCGAAAGGCAATTCAGTTGGCCCTCGATAGAATGCAACAAAAATCGATCGACCTCATGCAATTTCATGCTTGGCACTACCCTGACCCAAGTTGGCTCGATGGCCTTTTTTTTCTAAAAGAATTACAGGAAGAAGGCCTCATTAAACACATTGGCGTTACCAACTTCGATTCGGCGCATTTAAGAATTGCGCTGGCTAGCGGAATACCAATTGTAAGCAATCAAATTTGTCATTCGGTGATTGATAGACGTGCTAATGGTGACCTGGCCAAAGTTTGCGAAGAATACCAGGTAAAACTATTAGCGTTCGGTACGCTGGCCGGAGGATTCTTAACTGAAAAATGGCTTAATAAACCAGAGCCTAGCCAAGAAGATTTGAAGACCTGGTCGGAAATGAAGTACAAACGCTTTATCGATGCCGCTGGCGGTTGGGACCCTTATCAAAAGCTACTTGGCACCCTAAATAAAGTAGCCGTTAAACATGGGGTATCCTTGGCGAATATCGCAAGTCGGTTCATTTTAGAAAGTGATTCAGTGGCCGCAGTGATTATTGGGGCGCGTTTAGGCAAAAGTGAGCACATACAGGATAACCAACAAATGCTCGACATTACCTTGTCGAAAGAAGACCTTGAAACGATAAGGAAAGCACAAGATCAGTTAGTAATGATTCCTGGGGATTGCGGCGACGAATATCGTAAACCTCCTTTTTTGACGGCATCGGGAGACTTAAGCCATCATCTTAAATCCATTCCAAAACCTTTTGAAGCGATTAAGACCCGCGATCAAAGAACGCAAATTTTCAGCGGCACCGTATGGGAAGAATTTGCCGGGTATTGCCGCGCAGTAAAAGATGGAAACAGAATACATGTTTCGGGCACTACGGCCACTCATGGCGATAAAAGCATAGGAGGAAACGACCCTACCGCCCAGACCCATTTTGTCATCGACAAAATAGAAGGTGCCATTGAATCTTTAGGAGGCACTTTGGCCGATGTAATCCGCACCCGCATTTTTGTGAACGACCTTAACGATTGGGAAGCCGTAGCACGGGCCCATGGTAACCGGTTCAAAGGTATTAATCCTGCGAATACTTTGGTGGAAGCTAAGCTTGTTGGGCAGGGTTATTTGGTTGAAATTGAAGCAGAAGCGGTATTGAACGGATAAGACGATCATTACTCTGACTTCAAAAGCAAGCCTTTATTGGCAAGTACTTATTTATCAATCCCAGGCCTTGTCCCAGACCATTTCCGATTTTTTAATTTTTTCTTGAAACGAGTTCCATTGATCCGTTTTAAATTTTTGTACGGAAGTATTGAACTGGGCAATTAATTCTTTTACCTCGCCCACCCTTGTCAAATGTTGTTTTGATAAAGGGGTTGTTCGGGCTTCGGCGACCATCAACAGCTCTTGTAGTTTTGAAAATGGCGTAGTCTCGAACGATTGCCACGCCCCAACCTGTCGCTTTGGTTTAGGCGTTTGACCAGTAGCTCTTAACTGATCTAAAGATGCTTCCATCTTATCGATGCGTTTTAAAAGAGATGCTTTACGACTTCCATTTAAGGTATCAAGCTGTTTCTTTAATGCTACCACTGCTCCTTTTTGAGTGTCAACTTCCTGAAGCCCTTTTGATAAAGACCATACTAGGGTATCTAAAGTTTTGCGAAACTTATATAGTTCTATATCTACTTCAGGAGCTATTTTAAAACGTGGGTCAGGAATTACTTTTACGCTAGTGGTATCTATAGCACCTCCATAATTTATGACAACATGATACTTTCCGGGCAATACTGAAATTTTTTGGGCACCTGTCGAGCTTCCAGGAAAATCGGCCGATTTTTCGTCCAAATTCCAGGTTAGATAGTTAAGTCCAAGTTTTAAGGAGTCGCCCTGAATGGTGTTTATCCACCCCTTATTATCATTGAGTATCGTTGCTGTCACTATCTCTGAAGAATCTTTTAAAAGCTGTAAATAATACGGAATCTTCGTTTTTTGAAATACCTTGTTCTCCCCCTCAAAAGTGGTATGAAACCCAGTCCAGATATTCCCGGGTGGATTTATAAACAATCCCTTTACCTGTACCGCATCATTCACGGGTAAGGCAGTCAATGTAGCATTTAGTCTGTTGGATGCAATCTCGCGTAGGCTCAAGAGATCATCCAAAACCCAAATTGCCCTACCAAAAGTGCCAATGATCAAGGCCGATTCGGGCTCTTGAATGACCATATCCATGGTAGATACCGATGGAAATCCATTTTTAACCTGCTTCCA
>JBATIN010000215.1:0-5058 GCA_049667765.1 Flavobacteriaceae bacterium | reverse complement strand
GGCATAGACATTGAACACGAACGCCTCCGATAAAGCTCCGTCGGCCCATGTGTCGTTTGCTAATATTTTATCGAGGGGCTTTGTTTCTAAAAAATCTTTGTTGCAAGACGTCGACAGCATAGCTACTGCCATAAGTCCTAGAACGATTATTCTTTCTATTTTCATAACTATGTATTAAAATGTTAAACTAAATCCTGTATTAATAATCTTTTGTTGTGGGTAAAAAACACCACTTGATACTGAGGCCTCTGGATCATAAATATTTTGCGCAGCCCAAGTTAGTAAGTTTAAACCACTTACGTATACCTTAAATTTTGAGATGCCAAAGTCTTCTATCCAACGCGTTGGAAAGTTGTAGGCCAATTGAATGTTTTTCAAGCGAATATAATCTTTGCTGTACAGGTTGTAGGTATTGGAACCATAGCTACCCCCTGTGTAATAGGTATCTCCTCTACTTGCCAACCTTGGATGTACACTGCTAGGGTTGTCTATGCTCCAACGATTGTCATAGCTGTGTTTCAAGAAGTTTCCTATGTCACCAGATTCTGTCTGAATAGGCAAAGAAGCGCCGGTAGCCCCTTGAAAAAGTATGGCCAGATCAAAATTCTTGTAAGAACCATTCATTGTTGCCCCGAAGTTAAATTTAGGAATTAAACTCTCCTCTAATCGTACTTGGTCCAATCCGTTGATGATTCCATCGTTGTTTACGTCTTTGAATTTCATGTCTCCAGGTTCCAACTGACCCTTAACTTCACTATAATCAAGTGTATTTGCAGCAATGGCTGCTTCATCTATAAAAACGCCATCATATTCATAAACGAACCATGCCCCAATGGGTTTGCCTTCTTGCCGCTGGTAAGGTTCGGCACCTGGAATCTCGTCTAAATACACCACCTCGTTCTTGGCATAACCGCCATTGATCCCTACGTCCCATTTAAAGGTATCCTCGCTTCCTCCATAATAATTTAGCGAAAATTCAAAGCCTTTGTTATTCACTTTGCCAGCGTTAACAGGGGGCAATAGGGTCGAAATACCTGAAGATCCTGGGGTAGACCCTGTTTTTTGGATCAAGATCTGATCTCTTTTATTTATAAAGTATTCTAAAGTAAAACTCAGGTTGCCGTCAAGTACAATACCATCAAGACCTAAGTTGAAGTTATTGGCGCGCTCCCAGGTAAAACTAGAGTTGGCAAGTACGGTTTCCTGTAAGGTAGTGGACACTTCTCCATTTATCGGATAAGATCCAAAACCATAATTGGCCAAGTAGGCGTACTCTTGAAGCGAATTATTGAAAAACACTTGGTCGTTCCCCATTTGCCCATAAGAAGCCCTAAGTTTTAAATAATCGATTCCTTTAACATTGAACCAATCTTCTTTATTAATGTTCCAGCCCACAAGAAACCCAGGAAAGAACCCAAAACGATCGTTAGCGGGAAATATATAAGATCCATCATAACGCCAAATAAATTCAGCAAGGTATTTTTCCTTAAAGTTATACTGTGCTCGACCATAGTACCCTAAACGTGTTCTTTTGAAACCGCTACCATTGGTATCTTGTTGAAGTGAACCCCCGGCAAAAAGTTGGTCGACTGTTGAGGAAATATAATTTCTTCTGAATGCAGAGAAGAATTCCCCTTGGAACGTTTCGTTCGTTACGCCCGCCATTACATTTATGGTATGGTCGTCTCCAATGGTACGATCATAATTCAGTAATCCGGTAAGGTTGACATTTAATAGGTTTTCCGATGATTGTAATAATCTAGGATCGGTAAAATTAGATCGTCTGGCGCCCTCTAGTACCGGGTTACCCGTTGCAATATAATTGTCTCGGTCCAAGAAATACAATTCCCATGGAGTTTCCCATCGTTTTCTTCTGCTTTGGCTTTGGTCTACCCCAGTTAACAAAGTCAACGTTAAACCATCTACCCATGGGTTTTTGATATCTACCGAACCAGTAAATTGAAGATAATCGGTCGGTTGTTTGTCATAACCTGTGGCATTTGTGGTTACCACAACAGGTTGTTGGCCATTTTCAATATCTGGTCCTGGCAGGCCATTTGGCCACACAGCAGCTTCATTTGGCCTACCTCTCATCAACATTCGAAATATAGCCCCGGCACCTTCTGTGGGGAAAGTACGGTCTTCCTTTCTATAGGTAAACCCTAGTTTCGCACTTATGTAATCATTTATCTTCGCGTCTGTGTTGATGCGAAAGTTATACTGCTGGTATCGATTCGCTGAATTTTTGTAGATAGCACCCTGGTCGGAATAACCCAGTGAAGAATAATATTTAATGTTTTCGCTTCCACCGCTTATCGCAATATTATGTCGGCTTTGCTCGGCCCAATCTTGAAAAGTAGCACCGAACCAGTCACTATCAGGATATAGCCAAGGATCTAGATGATTTCTATGTCCATCTACGGTCTCGGGTGAGAACGGGGCATTGATAACTTCACCTGAACCAGGTATGGTGTAGTTGCCGGCAGATTGAAATCCACCCCAAGCAGCGCCCCATTCGTTTACAGGAACATTGCTATTGAATATGGCCAATTCGTTCATTATGGTCAAATACTCAAATGCATTCGACATTTCAGGCACCCTAGTGGGTCTGGTAAAACCGTAGTCCATGTTATAGGTTATTTCGGGTTTGCCCATATTACCTTGTTTGGTGGTAACGATTATGGCGCCATTGGCCGCCCTTGCACCATAAATGGCCGCTGAGGCATCTTTAAGCACGGAGATGTTTGCTATATCATTTGAATTTAACCTTCCGATTCCTCCGTCTCGATCGGGTATGCCGTCGATAACGATCAGTGGTTGGTTGTTCCCCAAAGTGTTGGTACCTCGAATACTTATTGTCGATTCATCATTACCAGGTTCACCGCTGGTCTGAATGATTACAACGCCGGGCAACCGTCCCGCTAAAGAGTTCGAAACGCTAATCGCAGGTGAACTTTCTAGAACTGGTCCTTGTACCGCAGTAACGGCACCGGTAACCGTGGCCTTCTTTTGTGTGCCGTAGCCTACCACCACTACCTCTTCTAGGTTGGCGACATCTTCCTGTAAAGAAACATTAATGGTACTCTGGTTGTTTACAGGTGCAATCAAAGCTTTAAAGCCCACATACGTAAATCTTAGACTTGTAGCAGCATCTTTAACCGTAATGGAATAGTTGCCATCAAAATCGGCAACTGAACCATTGGCGGCGTCGTTGACGTCAACGACAGATACTCCCGGTAATGGGGTGCCCGATTCATCTGTAACTAAACCTGTAACCGTGGTCTGAGCAAAGGCCATTGAAAACAGCACTGCGATAAAAAATAAAAATACCGACATAAAGAAATGCTGCAGGGACACACTTCTTTTTTTAGAAATAGGTTCGTTGTTCATATAGCTTAGTTGTTATTTAATTGAATACTAAATGTAGCAATTAATCGATTAAATCCCCAAAAATTAGTTCAAGAGAATATTGGACTCATAATTTTTAACATAAATTGTTGAGGATGTGATAAAATTAAAAATGCTTTTTGGATATAGATTTTTTGATAAAACAATACTACTTATTTTAAATAATTAAACAGGCGCATTTGGAAAAAGAAGTAAGGGTTTCACAATACAGCGCTACCTTTTTAAGGTAGACCCTATCCCGATTAGTTTTTGTTGTTTAGCATGAAAATATAGCGAGCACCAAGAAGTATGATGCAAAATTTAGCACCAAGTACTTTAGAAAACCCTTCCAATCAAAGCCTTGATAAAGGGTGTTTTAGGACACCCCCATATGTATTTGATGTCTTCCCATAAATTGGTTTCCTCGTCCAAAAACTTAAAAATCAATTGTGGATTTCTGTTTTTGAATAGGGATTCGAAGATTTTATATCCGTTGGCATTATCTTTTTTAAGGACGTCTAAAAATAACAGATCGTAAAACCAGAACTTGTTCTTAAAGTTTAGTTTGTCGAGCGGTTTACCGGTCTTTAGATATACTACCAGTTCGGGTACTTTTTTGGAAGTACTCAAAAAAGTATAGCCCGTACTTGGTTTGGCCCAGCCCCCGGCCGTGCCGATATAACGGATGTTCTGCGTATGATGCTCCTTAAAATCATAGCAGGTCATGGGAATGCTGCCTTTTTCGGTTTCTAGTAAGGTAAATTCCGTAGTGATGAGTTTAGTAGTTAAATAGGCCCTAATAGCGTGCTCGTATTCTTCTTTGGGAAGCAAGGCTTCTGAGAACAAGGTATATTCAACTAAAGCTTCTTTTTCGGAATAAGGTAGCACGTACATGAAGCGCGTATTCCCTTTTTGTGGAATGGAAAAGTCCATATATGTAGCTTGATCTACATCAAAAACTGGGGTAGAAGTCTTAATGATCCATCCTAAAAAATGTTGTTGCAGCACCGGATACTTCTGTTGGTGTGTTGCCATTTTGTAGTCGAAAATGCTATTAAATACCTTGTTGGCCGAATATTGGTTATTATCAGTAGTAACAATTACTTCGGTTCCACGGTCTAACACTTGCGAAACTCTTTCTTGTTGAAAAGCAATGTTCGTATAGGTTTTGATTCGTGCTAAATAGGAAGTATAGAAATCAATTCCCCGAATCATTTTGTAGGTATAGGGATCAATAGCGAACCGTTGTGAAAACTGTTTCCCGCCAAAATAGATGTGGTTCCATTTTTTGTGAACAATGTCTTCAAACGAACCACGGCCTTTTTCCCAAAAACACCAGGTGCGGTCGTTGGATTTTTTTGCATCCTTATCCAATAGTAAAATCGATTTATCCCTAAAATAAATATCCTTACCAAGGGCATCGGCAAGCATGAGTCCGGCTGCCCCGGCTCCAATGATGATGTAATCGAATTGTGCAGAAGGGTTCAATATATGGAAGATTACGAAGTACGGTCAAAAATAAGGATTTAATATTTAGTTTAATTGATATCGAACCCCGAAGAAACCACGAATACCTTGGTTGGGGCCATATACATAAGAAGGGTCGAATGTCAAAGCATAAGGGTTGTCGGCCGTAGCCACCGCGGCACCTGTGGCATCGAAGACTACATT
>JBATIN010000214.1:0-2052 GCA_049667765.1 Flavobacteriaceae bacterium | reverse complement strand
GGCATAGACCACGAGCCCATGATCTGCTACAACGGGGCATACATAGTTCACCAAGGTAAAGCGCTTGCCTCAACAGAAATGAGTATTGAAACGGTACAGTCCATTTACAATTTAGCTGATAGACTAAGTATAAAATTAGGACTTTACCATAAGGATGAATGGTACTCAGAAGAAAAAACAGAACGTATTCAAAAAGAAATCCTCCACACAAAAACTACCCCTGTCATAAGGAATACCCGAGCTACTTTGAAAGATTGGAAGCAAAGAAAAATAGGGGCACATAAAATAATGCTCATGGGAACAAAAGAAAGCACCGATCTTATGTTTGACGCACTAAGGTCAAAATTCGCCTATGCCGTTCAGCAGTATCGCTCTAATGATACCTTAATTGAAATTTCCCCTAAAACAGTATCTAAACTATCTGCCATTTCATATGTGTTGGCTAAAGATGAAACCCTTGAAGATGTAATTGCCTTTGGTGATAATTATAATGATATTGAAATGCTAAAAAATGTAGGTTGCGGGGTTGCGGTGGCTAATGCACGCGACGAAGTAAAGGCCATTGCGAATCACATTGCTTTAAAAAACGTTGATGACGGCGTTGCCCATTTTATAAAACAACATATACTTATTTGAGTATATTTGAAATATAGCATTCTTTTCTATGAACGAAACTCAGTTGCCCCACCCTCTAATCACCGATGACACGGTTGTTTTTGGCCTATTGGCACTTTGCCTGGGGTTTATATTTTATACCTCGTCTTTAAAATCGGGCTTTTGGCAAAAGTTCTATTCCATTGTGCCTACTGTATTAATGTGTTACTTATTGCCCGGCATACTAACCAGTATCGGGCTTATTTCCGATGAAACATCGAATCTATACTTCATGTCGAGCCGATATTTATTGCCTGCGGCTTTAGTACTAATGACCCTGAGCATTGATTTAAAAGCTATTGCAAATTTAGGCTCAAAAGCGTTGATCATGTTCTTTACCGGAACTGCGGGAATCATTATTGGGGGCCCGTTGGCTATTTTGATCGTTTCCATTTTTTCGCCTGAAACGGTAGGAGGCGCCGGCCCGGATGCTGTTTGGAGAGGACTATCGACAATTGCCGGAAGCTGGATCGGTGGAGGTGCCAACCAAGCTGCCATGTTCGAAATATTCGAGTACAACCCTGATAAGTTCGGGGGAATGGTACTTGTAGATATCGTTGTAGCAAACTTATGGCTGGCCATTCTGCTTTTGGGTATCGGAAAAAAAGACAAAATTGACAGATGGCTCAAGGCAGATACTTCATCCATCGAAACTTTAAAGAAAAAGGTAACTGAACATACCTCTAAAATAACTAGGGTTGCGACCTTGCACGATTACATTATTATGCTAGCCTTAGGTTTTACGGCAGTCGGTTTGTCCCATTTTTTAGGAAACCATTTTTCGGCATTTTTGACCGATACTTTTGAAGTAGTGCGCGACAAGACCAAAATACTTTCTTCATTAGGCTCGACCTTTCTTTGGATGGTCGTTTTTGCTACCCTAATCGGCATTGCCCTATCATTCACCAAAGCAAAAAACTATGAAGGTGCCGGGGCCAGCAAAATCGGTGGTATGTTCATTTATATTCTCGTGGCGACCATTGGTATGCAAATGGACCTAGGAAAAGTACTGGAAAACCCCGGCCTGATCGCTATTGGGCTAATCTGGATTTCGATTCATGCCTTACTTTTAATTTTGGTCGCCAAGTTGATCAAAGCGCCCTATTTCTTTTTGGCCGTTGGTAGTCAGGCCAATGTGGGCGGGGCGGCATCAGCACCCGTTGTAGCGGCAGAATTTCACCCTTCGTTGACTTCCGTAGGCATCTTACTGGCAGTTTTCGGATATGTAGTGGGTACCGCCGGGGCTTATTTATGTGCCATTCTCATGGAAATTGCCTCGAAAGTTTAATAATCAATAAACTTTATTGATATTTGCCGCTCATAAAAAAAACGAATGAAAAAGTTTCTTCTTCTAGTTCTGTGTATTGTAGGCATTAGCTCATGTAGTAACGGTACCAC
>JBATIN010000213.1:0-14278 GCA_049667765.1 Flavobacteriaceae bacterium | reverse complement strand
TACCACGTCGATAGGCCATAGGTGCAAGGGCGGCAACGTCCGTAGCCGAGTGGTACTAATTGCCCGTCAGGCTTGCGCAACGTAAGTCCCCCATGTTCCGCCCAGCGGGACCTGGGGGCGACAACCTTTTTTGTTCGAAACGGACCCCTTACTTAAAAAAAACGCGGTTTTCTTTTCTTCGCCGTCCCATTATTATGTCATGCTTCGGCCACGCTCAGCATCCGCTGTAGGTACGTGCCGGGCATTAAAACATTAAAATTTAGGTGGCCATGGCAACTGGGCACACCCCTTACCATTCCGAACAGGGAAGTTAAGCCAGTTAGCGCCGATGGTACTGCTATACCAAGTGGGAGAGTAGGTCGCCGCCTTACTTCGAGGGCCCCTTCACAGCAATGTGGAGGGGCCTTTTTTTATGGCCGGTACCCGGCCCCGGGACTTCCAACGACATGATCCTTTTTTTGGTATATTTATCAAAACCATAGGCCATGATCAAAAAAATAATTCTGCCCTTTTTATTGCTAACTACAATAGTATGTATTTCCCAAGAAAATAGGATCAAAGCCCTAGTTGGGGGTACCTTGATCGATGGTTTTGGTGCTGCCCCCATTAAGAATAGTGTAATCATTATTGAAGGAGAAAAAATTACAGCAGTTGGAAATATGGATAATACACCGATTCCTGAAAATGCCGACATAATTTCTACAGAAGGTATGTCTGTATTGCCTGGGTTATGGGATATGCATGTACATACCATGCTTACCGGCCATGCTGATTATACGTATTGGGACAAGGTATATCCGCCACTATGGAAGGATGTTATTATGCCAGCTTCCGCACATCAATTATTAATGGCAGGAGTGACTAGTGCTCGAGATCTTGGAGCGCCTTTGGAAGAAAGTATTGCAGTACGCGATGCAATTAATAATGGAGAAATACCAGGGGCTACCTTATATGTTTCGGGTCCATTTATTCAGCATAAAGCTTATCCGGGGACTGAAGATTTTAGATGGGGCGTGAACGGTGTCGAGGATGGTCGAAAAAAAATTAGAAAGCTCGCACAAGCAGGGGTGGATGTTATTAAATTGATAGACCAAGATCAAATGACCCTTGAAGAAGTACAGGCAGTAGTAGACGAAGCGCATAAACACAATCTAAAAGTAGTCGCCCATAGCCATCGGCCTGAAGAGATTAGAAGGGGACTACGGGCCGGAGCTGATTGTTTTGAACATACTGGACTATCTTCTGCTCCGAAGTACCCAGAAGATATTATGGAAATGATAAAGGAACGTACCGCTGATATGAGTCAGGGACCCTTATTTTGGACCCCCACGGTCGAAGTGCTTTATAATTATGAGTACATGAGAGACAATCCGGAATTTATCGATGAAGATTCTTGGCATAGGGGACTTCCTGATAGTGTGGTGGTCGACATTAGAAAAAGTATTGAACATTCCGATCGGCTGCCTTATTTTCAACTGACGCCTTCTCGGCGACCCACCTTAGAAACCAAGGTAAAGCAATTGTTGGATGCGGGAGTTGTTTTAATGATCGGTACCGACAGTGGCATCCCCATGAAATTCCATAGCCAATCTACTTGGAATGAATTGGATGTTTGGGTCAATGAATTCGGTATTGACCCCATGTATGCCATTAGAGGTGCAACCTATTGGCCAGCTCTATGGATGGGTGTGGCCGATGAAGTCGGTACCATCACTCCTGGAAAATATGCCGATATAATTGCAGTGAAAGGCGATGTGCTCAGATATATTAGCCTCTTACAAGATGTCGATATGGTAATCAAACATGGGAAACGTTACAAATAGAACTTGAAAGTAAAACCTGATTCCGAAGCACATTTTCCACACCGAAAAGAGGAAATATTGAACAGCCTCTCCCATGGCATCGGTGCTTTATTGGCTATTTGGGGGTTGTTCGCAATGCTTGCCAAAAATTCAGGAAAAACCGAATTTTCTATATGGGGCATTCTGATTTATAGTGCTACCCTGATTACTATGCTTTCCATTTCGGCTGTCTATCATATCACTAAAAACCCTAAAATAAAAAGAGCATTCAGGGTACTAGACCATATTAATATCTATTTCTTAATAGCGGGTACTTATACGCCCGTTGCCTTGATTACTTTAATAAACGAAAATGGGTGGGTCATTTTTTTCGCCGTTTGGAGTATTGCAGGTTTAGGCACTATTTTTAAATTATTCTATACCGGTAAATATGAATTTATTTCACTGTTGATCTATATCGCCATGGGATGGTTGATCGTATTCGATTTTGAGAATCTTTTAGAGCAGACTTCTTCTATGGGTATTCAACTTTTGTTTTTGGGAGGAGCATTTTATACCCTTGGAATTTTTTTCTATGCTTGGGAGCGAATTCCTTACAATCATCTTATTTGGCATATTTTCGTCCTCGCAGGGGCAATAAGCCATTGGTTCTTCATTTATTTTGATGTTGTTTAACGGATTTAGGTTTCTAGAATGTCATAATATTCCAAATAGAACTTTTCAAATGCTAACATTTGCATACTTAAAAATAGCATAGTTTCTTGCCAAGTATTTTTGTTGTGAATGGATACATTATGCAATTCTACATAAATTCTGGAAATTTCCTTCCCGTTATCAAGAAGATAATAATCTTCAAAAATGGCGTTCGATATGTACTCTTCTAGCAAAATGCTTTTTAGGGAGGTTAATTTTTCCCATAGTTCAATACGTCGTTCTAAATCGTTGTGTTCCACATCTATAGAAACAATCGCTATTTTAAGGTCGAAATGAAACTTTAAGGAAAGTCCTTTGATCTTGGTATCGTACAAAATCCATTTTTTGGGGTATGATTTTCCAAAGGCGACCCAAAAATGGTGACGCAGTTTTTTCGATTCTTCCTTGCTGAACATTTATAAAAAATAGGCAAAAGTGATTCCGACTATAATAACCAAAAGTTTTCTTAGGTTGAATTTATGGCCTTCAGAGCTTTCAAAAAGAATCACGGTAGAAATATGCAGAAAAACACCGATTACCATCGCAGTTATGGCGCCTGAATGGGCGGTTGCAAAGCTAAAATGGGCCGCTAAATAACTCCCTATCGGTGTCATCAACGAAAATAGGACCATAAAGAAAAGCGCATTTATGAATTTCATCTTTGAGCTCAATAAAAAAATACTCAAGATTATCGAAATTGGAATTTTATGTACAAGAATGCCGTAAATAATGGCTTCATTCTTTTCTATAGGAAAACCTTCCAATAATGAATGAAGCGATAAGCTTATAAACAAAAGCCAAGGAAATTCACTTTTTACGTGATTTAAATGAATATGGCCGTGCTCGGCACCTTTTGAGAAAAATTCTAAAAAAATCTGAAAAAGAATACCTAGCATAACAAAAACCCCAACGGTTTTAGGGTCGGTATTTTCATAGGCTACCGGAAAAAGTTCGAACAACGTAAGTGCCAGTAAAAAGGCACCGCTAAAGGCCAACAAAAGTTTAAAATTCTCCTTGTTCTTGGGTTTAGCAATAAATACGAACCCGAAGCTAAGTAGTACCGCCAGTATGAGAAGCAAATAGGTCATTGATTCTAATCATGTTATGCTTGTGGACTCGAAAACACAAGCTATGGGCTAAAAATACTGTATTTTTGTCATCCATTTAATTAGATAGATGAACAATAATTTTAAAATGGTCGCCAAAACCCTTTTTGGTTTTGAGGAAATTTTGGCCAAAGAATTACGTAACCTCGGGGCGGGCAATGTTGTTGAAGGCGTGCGCAGTGTGAGTTTTGAAGGAGATACGGGGTTCATGTACAAGGCGAATTTGTGCTTGCGAACCGCAATTAAGATCATAAAGCCCATTCATTCGTTTACAGTTCGAAATGAAAATGAACTCTATAAGAAAATTTATGCTTTCGATTGGACCGAGTTTCTTTCGGTCGATACCACTTTTGCCATTGACACCACTGTGAATTCAGAAATCTTCACACATTCTTTATATGTGTCTCAAAAGGTAAAAGACGCCATCGTAGACAAGTTTAGGGTTACCGATGGCAAAAGACCCGATGTAGACGTAAAACACCCTGATATTCGTATTAATATTCATATAGATCGCGAATATTGCAATGTTTCTTTGGATAGCTCGGGTAGATCTTTGCATCAACGAGGTTACCGTACAGCGACCAATATTGCCCCTATCAACGAGGTATTGGCGGCAGGGTTACTTTTATTGAGCGGATGGGATGGCCAATGCGATTTTCTAGACCCTATGTGTGGTAGTGGAACGCTATTGACCGAGGCGGCCATGATTGCCTGTAACATACCGGCGAACATAAACAGAAAGGAGTTTGCCTTCGAAAAATGGGAAGACTTTGATCAAGAATTGTTCGAAAAAATAGTTGCGGCCAGTTTGAACAAAACACGTGAGTTTCACCATAAAATTATAGGATACGACAAAGCGCCTTCAGCGGTTAGAAAAGCAATTGATAATGTTGAAAATGCTAATCTTACAGAGTATATTACCGTAGAACGAAAGAATTTTTTCGATACCGAGAAATTCACGGAAGAACGTTTACACATGGTTTTCAACCCTCCTTACGGGGAACGTTTGGATCGTTCCGACCTAGATTCGGATTTTGATGTGGAAGAATTCTATGCTTCCATTGGCGATACCTTAAAACAAAACTACCCGGGCACCGAGGCTTGGTTTATTACTTCTAACCTAGAGGCCTTGAAATTTGTAGGACTGCGTCCTTCAAGAAAGATAAAGGTATTCAATAGTCATTTAGAATCTCGCTTGGTAAAATATGTGATGTACGAGGGTAGTAAAAAGGCCAAATATCAAAATAATGAGTAATAGTACAGCGTGAAATTCGCTAATCTTTTTTAGCGGTTTCTGCTTTTTGCTCAGGCTTTTTACTCTTTTTGTATAATGGTATGAAATAGGTTAAAGTGTAATTGTACCCAACGCCGAACCGACTTCCTTCGGTAACCTTATTAAAACCAGGTATAAAAAGATCGTGAAAATTAGAGTCTTTTGTGGCGTCACTGAAAAGAAACCCCAGCCGTATACTTCCTCCTAAAAAAATATTGGCGAAAAGCTCAACTTTGGTACCAAAGACAAATTCGAGCCAAGAGGCGGTTCTGCCCCCAAACTCTTGTGCTACATCAGATCCTGTGACAAAATCTATAGGGTTCCAGTATCTGTTAGTTTCAAAAATTTTATAGTTGTTCAGGGTTTGGCTATAGGTGCTAAAAGCGTAACGACCCCCAATAAAAATGGAATTCTGTTCTCCGTACCAATTGGCATATGTATTATAATCTGCCCCTAATTTTATAAAACTTCCTGAAGTTGTAAAGTTAAAGAGGTCTTCTTGTTTGGTCTTTTTTTCGTTGCCTAATTCTGCTGCCAAATATAGTTTTTGAGTAAGTCTATAATCCCCGACAAATTCTAAACCTGTGTAATTGTCTTGCGCAAACGAGACCACAGGGCGACTCAAATCTACACCAATTCTAAGGCCATACTTCTGTTTATAGACTACAGTATCTACGGGTTGGGTAGTAATTGGCTTGCTTTGGCCGTGAACAGCAACCACTACCCACAGAAAGAAAAAACTAATGAAGTATTTTGACATTCGTAGTTACGGTATTATTTACATAAAGCGTGTCGATTAGTATGTCTTGCACCCATACATCGTTCTCTTGACCTATGTTACTTTGCAGCTCAGTATAACTTACCGTAAACCCACAGGCACGTGATACAAATTCTTCTTTCCTTTGGTAAGTAAAAGTAATGGTGTCCGCCTGTATAGAGTCATTGACGGTCAATCTTTGAGAAAAAATAAAGGTGCTACTGGTATTGTCCACACGCAAGGGTAATGTAACGGTATTGGCGCTGGTATTCTCAATAGTGGTCAAGACCGAATCGGGAGCGATAAATCCGTTCACGGTCAATGAAGGAACGTCTTTTAAAAGGGTAGTGTCGTTTACATCATAAAACTCGATGACCATTAGTGGGGTATCGCCATCGACACAGATGTCATCTTTTTCACAGGCTGAAAAAGAGATTATGCAAAGAATAATAAAAAATACGGTTTTAGGTATTTTCATAAGGTTATAACTTCTCCAAAAGTACAACATTTTCAACATGATGGGTCTGTGGAAACATGTCAACAGGCTGTACTTTAACAATAGAATAACGTTCTTTCATTATTTCTAGGTCACGTGCCTGTGTGGCGCTGTTGCAGCTTACATAAACTATTCTTTTTGGCGAAATGTTCAAAATTTGCTGTACAACATCTTTGTGCATTCCGTCGCGTGGCGGGTCGGTGATAATGACATCTGGTACGCCATGTGCTTTGATAAAGTCAGCATTGAATACATTTTTCATATCGCCAACAAAAAACTCGGTGTTCTGCAGGTCGTTTTCTTTGGCATTTTCCTTGGCTGCAATAATGGCATCGGCAACGGATTCAATACCGATAACTTTTTTCGCTTTTTTTGCCACAAACTGGGCAATGGTGCCCGTGCCGGTATATAGGTCGTAGACAAGTTCGTTTCCGGTCAGTGCTGCAAAATCTCGGGTTATCTTATATAGCTCAAACGCTTGCTCTGAATTTGTTTGATAAAACGATTTTGCGTTTATTTTGAAGCGCAAGCCTTCCATCTCTTCAAAAATATGATCTCGACCCGAATGACAAATAATTTCTTGATCGTAAAGGGTGTCGTTCTGCTTTTGGTTAATGACGTACAGCAGCGAGGTAATCTCAGGGAAGGATTTTTTAATATGGTTCAGTAGCAATTCTATTTTATCGGCATCATCTTCAAAAAACTGGAGCAAAACCATTAGCTCTCCTGTGGATGCCGTTCTGATCATTATAGTGCGCAGCAGACCGTGTTGATTTCTAGGGTTAAAAAAAGGAAGCTCGTTTTTTATGGCAAAATCCTTGATTTCCAGACGAATGGTATTCGATGGATCTTCTTGTAGATGGCATTTTTCAATATCGAATATTTTATCCCACATCCCCGGAATATGGAAACCTAGGGCATTTTTATCTTCAATTTCTTTGCCCGAACGGATTTCGTCCAAAGTAAGCCATCGACTATCCGAAAAAGAAAATTCCATTTTATTTCGATAGAAATATTGCTTTTTCGAGCCAAGGATCGGGCTGACTTCCGGAAGGTCTAAATGGCCGATGCGACGTAGATTGTTTTCAACTTCTTTCTGTTTATAGAATAGTTGGTGCTCATAGCCCATGTCTTGCCATTTGCAGCCGCCACAAACTCCAAAATGTTGACATACAGGTACAACACGTTTGCTGGAAAGGGAATGAAAATGAGTTGCTATTCCCTCAAAATAGGCTTTTCTTTTTTTTGTGGTTTGCACGGTCACCACATCGCCGGGCACGGTATTGGTCAAAAAAATGACCCTGCCATCAGGGGCTTTAGCAATGGTTTTGCCTTTGGCACCCGCATCAACTACCTCGACATTCTCAAATAGCTGTCGATTACTTTTTTTTCGCATATGGCAAAAATAGTTCGTTTTTAGTTCTATTTAAAGGAAGAATACATGTTTATCGATCAATTCTAAATTTTGTAATACCCCTTTATTATCATACCAATATTTTGTAATTTTATCGTTCTACAAAGGATGATTTCTCTCCCACGCTGAATTTTCGTCCCGATAGCTATCGGGATCAGAAAGGAAAAAGGTATAGAAGGAATTACTGAAGTTTTATTTAAAGTAATTTTTTGTCATGTCAGTTTTAGAAACAATCACTTCTGAAGATGCGATTGCATTGGAAGACAAGTATGGCGCTCACAATTATCACCCATTACCTGTAGTATTGACCAGGGGAGAAGGGGTTTACGTATGGGATGTCGAAGGAAAAAAGTATTATGATTTCTTATCGGCCTATTCGGCTATGAACCAGGGTCATTGTCACCCTAAGATCGTTGGGGCCTTGATCGCGCAATCGCAAAAATTAACCTTGACCTCACGTGCATTTTATAACGATATGTTGGGCCGGTTTGAAAAATACGCTACCGAAACATTTCATTTTGATAAGTTGTTGCCCATGAATACAGGGGCCGAGGCAGTTGAGACGGCCATAAAAATATGCCGAAAATGGGCCTATGAAAAAAAAGGCATCGACGAGAATGAAGCTGAGATCATCGTCTGCGAGAATAATTTTCACGGGCGTACGACGACGATCATTTCTTTTTCGAACGATCCGGTGGCCCGTAAAAACTTTGGTCCGTTTACCAAAGGATTTATAAAAATAGAATATGATAATCTAGAAGCGTTAAAACATGCGCTAGAAAATAATCCTAATGTGGCAGGCTTTCTTGTTGAGCCCATTCAAGGTGAAGCTGGCGTTTATGTTCCTTCCGAAGGTTATTTAAAATCGGCAAAAGCCCTCTGCGAAAAACACAATGTGCTTTTTATGGCCGATGAAGTACAGACAGGGATTGCCAGAACGGGCCGTTTGTTGGCCACTTGTGGTAACTGCTCTTGTGCCGATAAGCATTGTAGCGGTACGCCTGAGATAAAACCTGACATCCTTATTTTAGGTAAAGCGCTATCTGGTGGGGCATTTCCGGTATCGGCTGTTTTGGCGAATGACGAAGTTATGGGGGTTATTCGCCCCGGTAATCACGGAAGTACTTTTGGGGGCAACCCAATTGCCGCAGCAGTTGGTATGGCTGCCCTAGCAGTGGTCAAAGATGAAGAATTGGCTAAAAATGCCGATGTACTTGGGGAAATCTTTAGGGCAGAGCTAAATAAATTTATTCCTACCTGTAACATTGTAAATGATGTTCGTGGTAAAGGATTATTGAATGCCATTTTGATCAATGATACCGAAGAGAGTTCCACCGCATGGGATATCTGTATGGCCCTTAAGGAAAACGGACTGTTGGCAAAACCAACTCACGGCAACATTATTCGCTTTGCGCCGCCGTTGGTGATGAACAGGGAGCAGTTGATGGACTGTTTGTCGATTATAACCAAAACCTTAAAACAATTTGAGAAGTAAAAAAAATCCCCGAAATTTCTTCGGGGATTTTTTATTCGATATGTTCTAGTCCGCCTGAACTGATAAAAGCGATTATGAGGCTGAAATAAAGAATAAAGATAACCAGTTGAATCGCGGCAATGGCAATACCGATATACGATAAAACCCTACCGGTCTTTACATTTTCATACCCGCTAAACTCTCCCGGCTGTTGCCTATAGATGTTTTCGGCACTCTTGGCATTGCTAAGACCTATAATACTAAAGATAGCCCCGAAAGGACCGCAACAGCATAGGCTTAGCACAATAGACAAAATGCCCATGGTCATAGCAGAACTAGCACCTGGTAGTTGTTGGTTCATTGTAAACTGTTTATTATTCTTCTATGCCCCATTCTTCCATCATCTCTCTTGACTGTTCCATAATACTGTCCCAATCACTAGTGGAAATCACATATATAAATCGCACAAGCATTAAAACTGAAATAATCAAAGCAATTAAGGCAATTATTTTACCGGTTTTAATTTGACTTAGATTGTCATACTGATCAGGGTTTTCGGCATAAATTTTTTCTGATTTAGTCGCCAAAAAATAACCTATTCCGGCAGGTATAGCACCGATACCTGCAAAGCAGCAACATATAAAGCCAAAGATACCAAGTACTATGATGAGTGTTTCATTGGGTAATTTTCGTTGTTCCATGGTGTAAAAGTTTGGTTAAATGAATTTTAAGATGTAATTGATAAGAATGGTGCTAACACTTGTAATCATTAAAAAAACAATGGCTTTGTTGGCATATTTAAATGCGAAAAATTTATTGAATGCCAAGAACCCTAACAATAAGATTATCGGATAAATTGCTGGATACATTTTAAAAGCAGCGCCAAAGTCGCCTTGAAGCAGTAATGCCGCGGATCGCTGTAATCCACAACCAGGGCAATCTATACCTAATATTTTTTTGGTATAACAGGGCAGCATATAATTTTCAATGTTTAGAAAAAAAGTGACAAGTGCTAATTTCATGACGAGGGTATATCTCTTGCCGAAAATTACCATTATTTTTGATGATACAAAACATAAACATGACAGTTTTTGAAGTAGGTGACAAGGTAGAGGGTATAGACGATACTGTAAAGGGAAAGGTTAAATACGTTTCTCCAGAAGTAATTACCATTGAAAGCGAGGATGGATTTTTATTGGAGTTTGCCCCGCAAGAGCTTATAAAGATCCCAAAATCGGGTGAAATACGCGTAAGCCATAGCGAAGTCGCCCAAATTAAAATCCAAAAGGAAATACCGCGAAAAAGAAAGTCGATTCAAGTTGCGCCTAAAGAACGAAATGCCCCAACAATGGAGGTAGACTTGCACATAGGGCAATTGGTCAATTCGCACAAGGCAATGAGCAATTATGACATGTTAAACCTGCAACTGGAAACAGCAACACGACAGCTAGAGTTCGCCATTCGAAAGCGCATTCAAAAGGTGGTTTTTATTCATGGGGTAGGCGAGGGGGTATTGAGGGAAGAACTCTACTCACTATTTCGCAGATATGAGAATATAAAATATTACGACGCCGATTATCAAAAATATGGATTGGGGGCTACCGAGATATATATCTACCAGAACAGTAGTAGTTAATCTTCTATACTGGTAGTAAATTCGCCAAAACTATCTATACGCAGGTCGGTAATCCGACTATTGTCAGAAGTTAGCAATGATATTCCACTAAGCTCTATCGCATGGGTAAAGGTGATACTGTCGGTCGTAGTGGTCGTAATTAAAACTTCCCCGCCATTGGCCTCTATTTCATCTATAACTGTTGGTTCGGTGAGCGGTATCGCACTGCAGAAATAGGTTTTTGCTACATTATCCGAAAAAATTCTATAAGTAATCTCTGAACTTCCGGGTACGGCACTTGAAATTTGCCCATCGGAAACTTCATTTTTTATGGCGGCGGCCGGCAAGGTCAGAATCAGCGCTTCATCGCTGTTGATCTTGAACACCACATTCGATTGCCCGGCTTTCACATCGCCACAATTATCTACCGTGAGAATACTGTCGAAATCTACAGTCTCAATTTGAAGGTCACCATCATTACATGCAAAAAGGCTGACCAAAAAACAAGCGAATATTATTTTTTTCATATACCAAAAGTAAGGGATCTAAACTATAAGTTTATCTGCATTTGGCTAGAAATTAACGTAGGATACATTATTTTTGAAGCCTTATAATTCAACGAGAAAGTATATGGACAAGGTCTATCTTGATAATGCCGCAACCACCCGAGTTAGGGATCGTGTAATCGTAAAAATGCAAGATGCGCTATCCAATTTCTATGGCAACCCTTCATCTACCCATAGTTATGGACGTTCGGCCAAAACCGCCATTGAAAGCGCCAGAAAAACCATCGCTAAATTAATGAATGCCCATCCGTCAGAAATAATATTTACTTCTGGGGGCACCGAGGCCGACAATATGATACTTCGATGTGCGGTTCACGATTTAGGCGTAAAGACGATTATTACTACTAAAATTGAGCACCATGCCGTGTTGCATACCGCTGAAGCACTTGAAAAAGAAGGTCATATCGCCCTGTGCTATGTAGATTTAGATGAGAACGGCAACCCTAAGCTTGATCATTTGGAAGTGTTGCTAAAGCAAGATGACAGCAAGAAATTGGTAAGCTTGATGCACGTAAACAATGAAATCGGCAATAAAATAGACATTGATGCTTTCTGCAAGCTTTCAAAAGACCACAATGCGCTTTTTCATTCAGATACCGTACAATCAATAGGGCATTATGAGTGGGATGTGCAAAAAACTGCCGTCGATTTTTTAACAGCTGCGGCCCATAAATTCCATGGACCTAAAGGCGTTGGTTTTGCCTTCATAAAAAGGAATTCCGGAATGGGATGCATGATTTCAGGCGGGGCACAAGAAAGAGGGCATCGAGCCGGTACCGAAGCTTTTCATAATATCGTAGGACTTGAGGAAGCTTTCATTGCCTCGTATGAAAATCTACTGGAAGAAAAAAGCTACGTAACGGGTTTAAAGCAGTACTTTATCGATACAATAAAAAAAGAGATTCCTGGAGTAGGGTTCAATGGGCTTTCGGGTAATCTTGAAAAAAGCACATATACCTTGGTCAATGTACATTTGCCCGTAACCAAAGAGAAAGCTCTGATGCTTTTGTTTCATTTGGATATTAAAGGAATTGCCTGTTCAAAAGGCAGTGCTTGCCAGTCGGGAAGCGATATGGGATCACATGTACTTTCTCAGGTGCTAACTCCCGAAACATTACAAAAACCTTCGTTGCGGTTTTCATTTTCTATCTACAATACCAAAGAGCAGTTGGATTATACTATTCAAATGTTGAAGGAATTTGTAGCTAGTTAGCCCTCATTTTTTTCGATCCCGTTTTTTCTCACGATCATATGGAAATTTTCGGGTGGCCAACTTCATCATTCTATCGATTAGGTCATTGGTGTTCTTACCTGTTTTTTTGTTGATCTCTTTTTCGTATTTCCATAATAACTTTCCTGTTATACCATCGCTAATTTTAATGCCGATACGCCCGTAATTAGCGCCTCCTGAAAAATAGTCCATAATATTAAAATCGGTCGACACACCTTTCGACAATAAGATGTTCAGATCTAAATTACCGCTAACAATGCCATCTACGTTCAAGATTTCTTTAAGCTGTTTTATGGTATATACATCTATGTTGGCATAGGTGATATTGTGCTGCGCCAGAATTGCATTGGTGTTCTTAACGTTCTGAAAATCAACTGAAAATTTCTTTTTCTTTTTTCGGTTTGAAAAGTATGTCTCAAGAGCCGCCTGTACTGCCTTGCCTTCTTTTTCTTCCAGCGCTACCAACTCTTCTATTGAAATATCTTCCTTCAGGTCAAGTTTGGTCAAAAATGGTAGAATGGCCAGTACTTCATGTTCGGCACTTAGCTCATCGAACTTGGCGCTCTCATAAATATTCTTTTGGGCCTGGGTGGATAGTCCCGTTAAGGTAAAAAGGATAACTAAAAGGTACTGTTTCATGACAATGGGTATGCTTCGTATCAGGTTCTTAATATAGGGTAAAACTCAAAACCGCATCTTTAATCGTAAGTTCAAGACGCGTGAGGTCATAAAATTAGGAATGGCAAATTGTTGTTTGGTATCAACATCCCTGACCCAGGTATTGGTAATCGAGTTTTGATTATTGAAAAGATTAAATATCTCGGCACCTACGCTCAATTCTTTAAATTGATGCAACCAGTGTTTTTTAGGGTATTTAATATTTCCATCTACAAAAATATGGGAAATTCCTAAATCGGCGCGTTTATAGTCCCTCAATCTGCTTTGATAGAGGTATGGGTCGGCATAACTGGGCGAACCGCCCGGTACTCCAGTGCTAAATAAAAGGTTAAGATACATTTTTAGATTGGGCATGTCGGGCACATAATCTTGGAACAAAATACCCAGTTTCATCCTTTGGTCGGTAGGTCTCGAAATATAACCTCGGCCATTAATTTTCTCTTCGGTTTTTAAATAGCCCAGACTTACCCATGATTCCGTACCTGGCACAAAGGCACCATTTAACCTTAGCTCCGCACCTACCGCGTAGGCGGTCGCATCATTATTGGCTGAATACCGTATACGAACATCATTGAGGGTATAGGGGTTTACATGTTGCAACTTTTTATAATAGCCTTCACCAACTAGGGTAAAGGGTCTGTCCCACATGAGAAAACTATATTCATTCCCCAAGACCACATGTATCGCTTTTTGAGCTTTCACATTGGGTCGAATTGTTCCCGTACTATCCCGTAGCTCTCGATAAAATGGGGGTTGATGATAGACACCGCCTGAAATTCGAAACAACATATCGCGGGTCCAATTGGGTTTAATGGCCAGTTGTGCCCTTGGACTAAAAACTGTTTGCGTTGCTTTTTGTACTCCTTTGCCGCTTACCGTCCAGTGTTGTGAACGCACTCCAATATTATAATATAGATGGTTTTGGTTAAAAACTTCACGGTTACTATATTGCACAAATCCAGAGAGACGATTCGTTTTTACGAAGTTTTTGGCTGTACTACCTGTAAATGGTACAATAGGCGCTTCAAAAGGGTCTATGGGTTGTGGGTTTACAAATTGTGGTAGCGGTGGACGTATGGAATAACCAGCCGAATCAATGAATTCAGATTCGCGTAGTTCGTCGCGTACATCTTCGTGCGTGTATTTCAGACCCCATTCAAAAGTGGTTTCATT
>JBATIN010000212.1:0-1578 GCA_049667765.1 Flavobacteriaceae bacterium | reverse complement strand
GGATCATCCTCGGGAAGCTCATATTCGATCTGCTTCTTACCGAACACGGAGACATTTACATAGCGTTTGGGGTTCAACCGGAAATCTTGTAACAAAAGATCAAGTTCTTTCGAAGCATTGTTCAAATTCGTGTACAACGCTTCATCTTGCATAAGTTTGCCTAAAGTACCTTCTCCATTATCGACACGGGCCAGCACTCGATCAAGACTTGCAATCGTAGATTCCAGATTGGCCAAGGTTCTTCCTAAACCCGCGTTGTTGAGCGAATCGGATAATTTTGCGAAATTATTGGTCAACACTTTAAAATTGGTCAAAGAACTGTCCAACTTGTCTTTGTTGTCATTTAAAATTGAATTCAACACATTTGCACTTCCTTGCAGACTGTTCATCAATCTGCTCAAGCTAGCTATACTTTCGCGAAGATCTTTTTTGGTGCTGGCGTCAAGTACATCATTAAAATTCATCATCAATGAATCGGCATTTGAAACGGCGCCTTCTACCCTATTCTTAAGGGGAGTCAAACTCGTCTGCACCAATTCGGTAAGGCCTGGCTTTGTTGCCGATGTCAACGTATCGCCCGATTTTGCCAATGGGCCCTCATCAAAAACAGGAATAATTTGAATGCCTTTACCCCCAATGATTCCCGTATCAAAAAGCTCGGCTATACTATTTTTGGAAAACTCAAAATCGTTGTTCACTGTGAAGGTCACCAATAGGTTTCCTTGTCGATCTTTAAACTTTATGTTACTTACCGTGCCTACAGATAGTCCGTTAATAGAGACCTGGGTTCCTGCTTGCAAACCACCAGCATTGGGGTACACCGCATATAAGGTTTTACTATTATCGAAAAGTGGAGTGGATTTTAAAAAGCTAAAGCCCATAATGAATAACAAAATACCCCCTACAACGATAATACCGGTCTTAATTTCCTTAGATAGTCTCAATAGAATGATTTTCTGGTTCCTAACAAAATTAGGAATTAATTTTAGAATGTGTTGTTATTCGTTTGCGTATTTAAGTGCCTCGGTAATAGTGATGCGCTCACCATCCTTATAGGCTACAATGTAGGAATCCGGATACCCTTTAGAATCGGCATTTGACTTAAGCATTTCTGCTTCCTTATACGAACTTGAACTGCCGTACATATATCGATACAGGTTTTTTATTGGCTCTTTTGACAATACCCCTAGACCGTTGAAATTTTCGGCCTCTAAAGGGATTACCTTAGAACTTGCCAAAAGTTGCACCTTAAATATGATCGCGCCAGCATTATTGACCTCAACATCTTTGGCAGCAGTTGGTTCATCGCTAGCCAAGATTTCGGACGAGGCTATCTTCGCTTCTTCTGCCTCTTTTGCTTTCTTCGCCATCTCGGCGGCCTCTGCGATCTTCGCTTCCTCTGCCAGTCGCTGTTTCTCCGCCAATGCCTCAGCTGCCTGTTTCGCGGCTTCGGCCTCTTTTGCTTTCTTCGCCATCTCGGCGGCCTCTGCGATCTTCGCTTCCTCTGCCAGTCGCTGTTTCTCCGCTAATGCCTCAGTTGCCTGTTTCGCGGCTTCGGCCTCTTTTGCTTTCTTCGCC
>JBATIN010000211.1:0-7891 GCA_049667765.1 Flavobacteriaceae bacterium | reverse complement strand
ATTTTAATCTGTAACCCTGGGAATCCGACAGGATACCTTTATAGTAAAGAGGTAATAAAAATATTGGCCGAAATTGTAAAAAAGTATGACCTCATTTTGGTTGCCGGTGAAGTGTACCGTGAATTTACCTATGATGGAAGGGAACATTATTCTATTCTTCAAGAACCAGGTTTAGAGCAACATGCCATTATCATAGATTCGGTTTCGAAACGTTACAGCATGTGTGGTGCACGTATCGGGTATCTGGTATCGAAGAATCAAGAAGTGATCAAAACGGCCTTAAAATTCGCACAGGCTCGCTTATCGCCGCCAACGTATGCGCAAATAGCAGCCGAAGCGGCTTTAGAAACACCACAAAGTTATTTTGACGCCGTAAAAGAAGAATATGTTGCCCGCAGGGATATCTTGATCCAAGAACTCGAAAAAATAGAAGGGGTTAAAATAGGAAGACCACAAGGCGCTTTTTACTGTATCGCAGAATTGCCCATTTCAGATGCCGATGATTTTGCACAATGGCTTTTGGAAGATTTTAGGGTAGATAATGAAACGGTAATGGTAGCGCCAGCGGCAGGGTTTTACGCCACTCCAGGGTTAGGGAAAAACCAGATTAGAATTGCCTATGTGCTAGATAAGGAGCGTTTAAAAAGAGCGGTTCACATACTAAAAGAAGCCCTGGCAAGTTATATAGGCTGATGACAGTTCAGAACAATATTTCCCTTAAAAAGTATAACACCTTCGGAATAGATGCTAAGGCAAAATACTTTTGTGAGATCAACTCGATTGCGATGCTTAGCACTGCGTTACAACGTGAAGAATATCCTCAAAAAATTATTATTGGCGGAGGTAGTAATATGCTTATTACCAGCAATATAGATGCCTTGGTGTTGCATATAAATTTAAAAGGAATAGATTTAGTTTATGAAGATGATGATAGGGTGAGCATAAGGGTCATGGCCGGTGAAAATTGGCATGAATTGGTCTTGTGGACGCTGGAACATGGGTATGGTGGACTGGAAAATATGTCGTTGATACCAGGCAATACCGGTACTGCCCCGATTCAGAATATAGGCGCCTATGGCGTTGAGTTGAAAGATACTTTTGTAAGCTGTGAAGCAATGCATATGGCTACCCAAGAAATCAGGCAATTTAGTAAAGAAGATTGCCAGTTCGGGTATCGCGATTCTTACTTTAAGAATGAGGGAAAAGGAAAATACATCATTACCTCGGTGACCTTCTCTTTATCAAAAAGAAACCATGTATTAAATACTTCATACGGTTCTATTGAGGAAGAGCTTCTAAAGCATAAAATTACTCATCCAAGCATTAAGGATATTTCAAACGCGGTGATTTCCATAAGGCAAAGCAAACTTCCCGATCCTAAAGAATTGGGCAATAGTGGAAGTTTTTTTAAAAACCCTATGGTTTCAGCGGCTGATTTCGGTATTTTTACAGCAGACCACTCCAACGCACCTTTTTACAAGGTTTCCGATGATACATATAAAATTCCTGCAGGTTGGCTTATAGAACAATGTGGCTATAAAGGCAAGCGCTTTGGTGACGCCGGAGTTCATAAAAATCAGGCTTTAGTACTTGTTAATTATGGCAAGGCTACCGGACAAGACATTCTAAAATTGGCGGATGATATCATTAGTGCGGTAAAAGAAAAATTCGGCATTGAAATTACACCTGAGGTCAATATCATAAAATAACCCCCGAAGTAGCTACTTCGAGGGTTATACCAAACCAAACTAACCAAAAACTAAATGTGCAGTTACCAAGTGCACACTTACTATTAAAATTTTCAGATAACGCTAGTCATAACAATCAATTTTATAAATTAGCGTTTAAGGGATATACGGTTTAAAAAAGAAATTGGATGATTTTTAAAGCAATTTTTTTAAAACCCACTACACTATATGAGCACACTTCTTGAAAAGCACATTGTAGAATTGCTTCAAGAGCGAAATGAGAAAGCCATTTCCCTTTTGTACGAGCATTATGGCAATACGCTTTATGGGGTTGCTAAGAAGGTGGTTCGTGACGAAGAGCTGGCCCAAGATGTACTGCAGGAAAGTTTTATTAAAATTTGGAAAAAATCGGACTCATACGATCCTACAAAAGCCAAATTGTTTACATGGCTTTTTCGGATTACTAGAAATACCGCCATCGATAAATTAAGAAGTGTAAACACAAAATCTGACAAAGAAATCCAAATAGATGTTTCAGACGTATATAATTTAGGCGTCGATAGCATCAGACCCGATTTAATGGATGTTCGTGAACATCTTGAAAAGATAGACGATAAATACCAAATTGTATTGGAAGCCCTATTTTTTCAAGGTATGACACAACAAGAAGCTAGTGAAGAACTAGATATACCTTTGGGCACCATTAAATCAAGACTAAAAATAGGTCTTCGTGAATTGAAGAAGATTTATGGGCCGGTGATTATCATGGCGTTTTTAAATGTAATGTGATGAAAGAAAAGATTAAGATTTTTTTAGACTCCGATTTGTTGGAAAAGTATCTTTTGGGTACTACGACCAAACAAGAGGCTTTTCAGGTCGAGCGATACATCGCAATGTACCCGGAAGTTCGTGATACTTTTGATGAGCTGCAGGCAAATCTTGAAGAATTCGCTAAAATACATGCCATTAAGACCCCAGATGGCCTTAAGGAAAAGATAATTGCTAGAATAAGGGCAGAAAACCGAGGCCGTAAAAGGTTCTTTAAATATGCAATTGCCGCAAGCTTTGCGGCAATGATGTTTGCCGGGGCCTCTTATTTCTTCTGGAACCAAAGCCAAGACCTGCAAGAGCAGAATAACATTGTTACTAATGAAATAAAGGTGCTCAAGCAAGACATGAAGGATCAACTCGAAGATTTTCGCAATCAGTTTATCGTGTTGAACAATCCGCAGACCCGAAAGTACAATGTAAGTGGAAATAAAAAGGCCGAAGAGTTGAAAGCGGTGGCCTATATAAATCCTGTAAAAAAACTATCGTACATTAATGTAAGTAAATTGCCGAATTTACCTGAGAGTCAATGTTTTCAAATGTGGGCAGAGGTAAATGGTAAGATGATAAATTTAGGGGTAATCAAAGAAGCTGCCGATAAGGAGAATTTACTGGCATTGCCGTATGATGAGCATGCAATCGGATATATAACTATTGAACCTCAAGGAGGTAACGAGACCCCTACGGTTGAAAATATAGTGGCAAATATTAAGTATTAGTCACGTTCAATTTTAAAAACAAAGCCCTGGCATTCTATGTCAGGGCTTTATTTTTGTAACTTTGTATAAAATGTGACAAGATGAAATTGATTTTGTTGACCATAGGCCTTTTGGCAATTGCATTCGCCGGAATTGCTATTAAGATATGGTCTAAAAAGGATGGTAAATTTGCGGGTACCTGCGCAAGCCAAAGTCCGTTTTTAAATAAAGAGGGGCAAGCCTGTGGCATGTGCGGAAAACTACCTAGTGAACAAGAATGCAGAAATGAAACCGCCTTATAATTTCACCAGGCTACTTCATTCTTATAGATAACTTCAAAATTGGATAAAACCGATACGATTTACAGCATTATAGAAAAGGCCAAGGCGGGCAGCCAAATAGCGTTCAGTACGTTATTAGACACCTTCTGGAACGATGTTTATGGTTTTCAATTGAAACGAACGCAGAATGAAAACGATGCCGAAGACATTACCATACAGACTTTTTCAAAGGCCTTTGACAAAATTGAAAGTTATAATGCCGAATATGAATTCAAAACGTGGTTGATCGCCATTTCCAAGAACATTCATGTTGATCTCATACGTAAAAGAAAACGCAATGTTTTGGACGGTGAAGGCAATAATGACGCCATTAAATCTGTATTGGACGATGCTCCTACGGCAGAAGACAGCTTAATAATCGAGCAGAACCTCGCCGCTTTATTGTCACATATTAAAAAATTAAAACCGCACTATCAAGAAGTAATAAACTTGCGGTATTTTAGTGAAATGAGCTATGCCGCGATTGCAAAAGAACTGAACGAACCCATGAACAACATAAAAGTTAAATTGCTTAGAGCGAAAAAATTATTGGCTGAAGTGATCAAGAACAGTGGGTGATTTCTTTAACTACCAGTGCTAATCGACGCTTAGTTTTTAATCTCTTTTTGAACCAGTGTTACATAAGCTTTCATTGCATCTTCTTTCGATAAGTTTTTTGCTTGAATAAGGGCATTTGCTTTGAAAGCGTTGATTAGTGGAGTTTCGCTGCCACCCGGTGTTGAATAGTTTTTGTTCGCTATTCTGTAATAGGCATATAATTTAAGTAGCAAATCGGCAGGCAAAGGTTTTGTATAGCCGTTTACAAAATCCACCGCTGCTAAAAACTCGGAATATAAGGGGTCATTCTTCATTGTCAGGTTTATCGACTACTGTAGCTATACAAGTTTTTGCCCCGATCACTGTTTGATTTAATTTAACCGCAACCGCGGCTTTTAAGGGAAGGAATAGATCTACTCTTGATCCAAACTTTATAAATCCGGCATCTTCACCTTGTTGAACGCTCTGGCCTTCCTCCGCGTAATTTACAATCCTTCGTGCCAAGGCTCCTGCAATCTGCCTATAAAGTATGTCTCCGAATTTTGGGGTGCGTATCACAACGGTGGTACGTTCGTTTTCCAAACTAGATTTTGGATGCCATGCAACAAGATATTTTCCTGGGTGATATTTAGAATATTTAATTTCACCACTGACCGGATAACGAGTTACATGTACATTGGTGGGAGACATAAATATGGATACCTGTATTCTTTTGTCATTAAAGTACTCGGGCTCATCTACCTCTTCAATGGCCACTACCTTACCATCAACAGGCGCAATGACTTCGTCAAAACTCTTTTTTGGAATTCTTTTCGGGTTACGGAAAAACTGTAAAACAAGAATCAATATCAGAATTGCCAATAGTTGAACCGGCCATTTGATCCAGGGGATGTCAAGGTAAAACTCGGCAAGCAAAATGGTAATACAAACAATAAAAAAAGTTGTCAAAATTATTCTCTGACCTTCTCTATGAAACATATGCAAATATAGTTAACGTTAAGTATACGAACGGGGCGGCGAATACTAGGCTGTCCAAACGATCTAACATTCCTCCGTGACCTGGTAATATGGCGCCGCTATCTTTTACTCCTGCAGATCTTTTTAGTTTCGATTCCAACAAATCTCCAAGACTTCCTGAAACTACAATTACTAAAGCCAATATAATCCATTGCATCGGGCTAATTAAAGGAGTATAGCAGCCGATAACATACGCCCCCACCATAGCAAATATAAAACCTCCTATAGTACCTTCAAAAGTTTTTTTAGGAGAGATGGACGGGTATAGTTTAGTGCGGCCAAAGCTTTTCCCGATAATATAGGCGAAGGAATCATTAATCCAAATTAATACAAACACACCCATGATAAGTAGTTTTGCAAAGGCTTCGTCTTTATAGGGGATCATGGTTAGGAATATACATCCACCCCCAATATAAAAAAGACCTATAATGAATTTTTTAGCAGTGTTGAAGTGTGTCTCTTTTTTACGAAATAAGTAGAACAACAAGGCAATATCTATTGTAATTGTAACGAACATAAGTACATTGATCAACCATCTTTCGTTTGTCAAATAAATAAAAACCCACCATAGTGCGAGGTAAGCTATGAAAATATGGTATCCTTTTAATGCGACCAATCTTTTATATTCATAGAGACATGCAAGGCCGAAGGTCATGAACAAAAAATCGAAGGCGTCGGAATTTAGAAAAACGGCAGATAGTAATAAAATAATAAAAACGGCCCCGGTAAGTGATCTCCTTAATATTTCCTTCATGCTATAAGTCCTCCTGAAGTAAAAGATAAAGGTTTTTTGAGCTGCTTCCGTAGGTCAAAAAATCATCGGAGTTTTCTGTTGTGGGTAGGAAATGTTTTAATGTAGTAATGTTTGCGGGTATATTATGCCCATATTTCTTTTTTATAATCTTTAGACCTTCTCCAATCGATTCGACCAATTGGCTTGTGGTGGCATATACGATTATATTGTCGGGAAGTTCGTTGAGCTTCTTTTCCATTAGTTGATTGGAACAGACCAAAATAGAACCGTTTTGTGCAATAAGGTGTTCACAGGTAGTGAAGAATATTTCACTGTTATTTTCTTTTTGGGTGAATTTTATATCTGCCTTATTGAATTTTTCTTCTAACCTGGGATTTAAAATGAAGAAGGGCTGATTTTGCCAACCGTTTTCAACAATGATGTTTTTTAAAGCAGTGGAAACTTCGGGGAAAGATACACAGTATAAAAATTTACCTCCATTTTTTTTGAAGTGAATGGTGAATTTTTCGTCTACCGGGAGATTAAGATCGGGCATATGCATACCTCGGGTCTCCTTAGTTTCTTTGGAAACTTTTTTGCCACCACCAAAAATTTTGTCAAATAGCCCCATTGACTTCTTTAAATGCTTTTATGTTCCCAAAATTACTGGACAAGGATAAATATAGCTATTTATTTTCTTCTTTTTCTTTTGTTTCTTCCGTGACTTCTGCGACTACATCTTCTTCTTGTATACTATCAACGGAGACTTCTTGGCCCTTTTCGTCAAAAATTTTATCGAAGGGTCTTTTGCCAAAAATCTTTTCAAGGTCTTCTTTAAAGATAACCTCTTTTTCAAGTAGGCGTTCCGCTAAAATAGTTAGCTTGTCTTTGTTCACTTTAAGAACTTCAATGGCTCTTATATATTGCTCTTCGATCAATTTGGATATTTCGATATCGATTTTTCTGGAAGTCTCTTCGCTATAGGGTTTAGAAAACGAATAATCGGTTTGACCTGATGAATCATAATAAGTAATGTTTCCGATTTCATCATTTAGTCCATAAATGGTGACCATGGCACGTGCCTGTTTAGTTACTTTTTCTAAATCACTCAGTGCTCCGGTTGAAATTTTGTCAAAGATTACTTTTTCTGCCGCCCTACCACCTAAGGTAGCACACATTTCATCTTTCATTTGTTCTGGGCGTACAATTAAGCGTTCTTCAGGTAAATACCAAGCAGCACCTAATGATTGGCCTCTTGGTACTATGGTTACCTTGACCAACGGTGCGGCGTGTTCCAACATCCAGCTAACTGTTGCATGTCCCGCTTCGTGATATGCAATTGTTCTTTTTTCGCCAGGGGTAATTATCTTGTTTTTCTTTTCTAGCCCGCCTACGATACGGTCAACTGCATCTAAGAAATCTTGTTTGTTTACTGCTTTCTTCTCTTTTCTAGCGGCGATCAATGCGGCCTCGTTACAGACATTAGCAATGTCTGCACCTGAAAAGCCCGGTGTCTGCCTTGCCAAAAAGTCGAGGTCTAATTTTTCAGAAGTTTTTATGGGTCTTAAGTGTACCTCGAAAATTTCTTTACGTTCTCTAATATCCGGAAGGTCAACATAGATCTGCCTATCAAAACGACCGGCACGCATTAGAGCTTTGTCGAGCACATCGGCACGGTTGGTCGCGGCTAGTACAATCACATTAGTGTTCGTGCCAAACCCGTCCATTTCGGTTAAGAGTTGGTTCAAGGTATTTTCACGTTCATCGTTTGAACCGGTAAAATTATTTTTGCCCCTGGCCCTACCAATAGCATCGATTTCATCAATAAATATAATGGCAGGTGATTTGTCTTTGGCCTGTTTGAATAGGTCACGAACCCTTGATGCACCGACGCCAACGAACATTTCTACGAAATCGGAACCTGAAAGTGAAAAGAAAGGCACTTTGGCTTCGCCCGCCACCGCTTTCGCCAAAAGGGTCTTACCTGTACCCGGAGGGCCTACCAGTAGCGCTCCTTTGGGGATTTTACCTCCTAGTGAAGTGTATTTG
>JBATIN010000210.1:0-4181 GCA_049667765.1 Flavobacteriaceae bacterium | reverse complement strand
ATGTAATCTTGCTACTCACCTGCCATATTTCCTGAATTTGAAAGGGTTTAATTTCGTAAGGAGGGTAGGTTTCGTTCAGCGACACCAAGGTGATATTGTTCGAATTCGGTTTTTTTTCAATTTTCTTGACAAGAACGGCATCTTGTAAAACCACCACATACATTTTATTAGGACTCACATCATCAATATGCTCCACGGCTTTGGCCAATACCCATTCGCCTGGCTTAAGGTTGGGCAGCATACTGTCACCCTCCACTTGAAAACCGCGGTAGGTGGCATTCCTAAATTCGGGAATAGGCAAATCAAAAGCCGGCAACTGCTTGTACCAACTGGCATCTTGAATATTCTGTGGATACCCCGCGGCAGCCTTGGCATTTACCAAAACCATATTGTCATTATCCGACGAGTCTACGGTCACCACTTTGGGTATTACGCTGGTCTTCGAAGTTTCTAAATATTGATTGTCACTCTCGCCGAACAACCAAAGGGGATTTATCTTAAACTGCTTCAATAGTTCGGCGACCACCTTGCCCGATAATTTCGTTCGCCCGCGTTCTATATCTGCAGTGGTATTAGACACTCCTAAAAGTTTCGCAAATTCGGCCTGGGTATGCCCTAATTCTCTCCTTATATCAGTAAAGCGCTTTAACGTGAGTTCGTTTTCCATGTTTTTTCCGTTCAATTTATTACTTCAAGTGCCTTATAAGCTATAAGCTTCGCGGCATAATTTGTAGTGTCTTAATGTAAAGACGAGTTGACCAAAGATACAAAATATGGAATAAATCCAAATAATTTTTTGGAATATATCCATAATTAGGAAATATTCCATATATTTGGAATAATTACTAAAACACCATCCTATGATGCTACTTGAAATAAATAGAAAACTGAGTCAAATTGCCCAAATTGATGGTGATGATAGTTACCACATTTTCGCACCGGTGCGAAAGCGTAGCCGCCCTACTCTCCTAACTGCCCTTAAAACTGAGAAGGCTAAAAGTATTCAACTTAACTTATTCAACGAATTATGGAACTAGGTAAAACTTTACAATACGATGGTAGTTTCAACGGATTTTTAACTGCCGTATATCTCGCAGTCGACAAGCACTGGAATGTTGTGGCGATAAATAAAAACGCCAATGACAGTACTGAACTTTTCATTCATACGGAATATGTGCGAACAGATCCAAGCTTGGCCAAAAGAGTTTGGAACAGTATCGGGCAAAAAAATAGCTTGGCGATAAAACGCATCTATTTTTCCTTTTTAAGCGAATACCCGAACATTGAAGTATCCTTATACCGCTATATTCTATGGCTGGTAGATCGTAATACAAAAGAATATTTAGTGGAAATCCCACAAGCGACTGAACTCTTAAATACACTAGCCGCCAAAGTGGAAAAAGAAAAGCGTAGAATGGAAATTTTTGCCCAGTTTCAATTGGCCAAGGAGCATTCTAATTCTGTAAACCTAAAACCTAAATACAACGTTCTGCCATTGCTTTCAAAGCATCTTAGGGAAGCTGAAAAAGGGAAGCATTGGCAAATCTATGATGAAAGGCGTAATTATGGTATTGCTTATGCAGATGGTAGTTTACAACTTATTTCGAGTGATACAAGCACGCGGTTAGCTGTATAGGCTCTTTTGAAAAACGTTTTAAAAACTTAAAAGGCCTGATATTTATGAAAGACTACGTAATTCTGTTTTTACTACTAGTAGCAACCATGCTACTTGCTTTTGTCGCCTATAAACTGGTCACTTTGACTTTTAAACAAAACGTTAAATGTAGTCAGGCTACCATAAATACGAGTAATGTATTGCTGTAGATCCACTTTCTCTTGATCGTCGAGGTTATTGCTTGAATTTATTTTCTGTTCCATGACGCGTACTCTATCCCTCACCATCACAACTTTATGGAAGAAGGTTTCAATCGGTATTTCTTTTTTAGAAAGTGAGGAATCACCAGGTTCTAATACTAAATTGCCTTTTTTCCACTTGTCAGCAATGGGGGTTACTGAACTAGCATCGCTCCAACGCCTTAATATGGAAATTAAAGATTGTTCAACTTCAGAAAAGCTAATGGTATCTACTTCATCTTCAAGGGCCTCAATAACATCGATTTCAGCATCAAGGGAAATGGTCTCCATTCCCTTATCCATAAAAACCACCCAATAATGTTTAGAAGTGACGTTGGTAACGACTCCTTTTCCAAATTCCGGATGGGCGATTCTTGAACCAATACCTAACAATTGCATACCTATCAATAAAGTTTAGGTCCAAATTTATGGGGAACTTCATTAATAACAAAAAGGAATAACACCTAATTCTTTTTTAGGTGTCAAAATCGTACTTTTGCAACCTTGCTATTGAAAATGATAAATTACGAGGAAAACATCGAGGTTAAAGGGGCACGGGTCCATAATCTTAAAAACATTGACGTTACCATACCAAGGGAAAAATTGGTGGTTATCACTGGCCTATCAGGTAGTGGAAAATCATCTTTGGCCTTTGACACGATCTATGCCGAAGGACAACGAAGGTATATTGAAACCTTTTCAGCGTACGCCAGACAATTTTTGGGGGGCATGGAACGCCCAGATGTTGATAAAATTGATGGTCTTTCTCCCGTTATCGCTATAGAACAGAAGACGACTTCAAAGTCTCCCCGATCTACAGTGGGTACCATTACCGAAATCTATGATTTTCTACGTTTGTTGTTTGCAAGGGCAGGTGATGCCTATAGTTATACAACTGGTGAAAAAATGGTCAGTTATAGTGATGAACAGATCAAATCACTGATAAAATCAGATTATAACGGTAAAAAGGTAAATATTCTCTCGCCCGTTATAAAGTCAAGAAAAGGGCATTACCGCGAACTTTTTGAGCAAATCGCAAAACAAGGTTTTGTAAAGGTAAGGGTTGACGGTGAAGTATGCGATATCGCAAAGGGCATGAAAGTAGACCGCTACAAGACCCACGATATCGAAATTGTAATCGATCGATTAAAAATCGGAATATCGGACGATTTGGATAAGCGGCTATCAGAAAGTATCAATACAGCGATGTACAGTGGCGATAATGTGCTAATGATCTTGGAAGAAGGGCAAAAAGTGCCACGCTATTTCAGTAGAGACCTAATGTGCCCGACTACAGGTATTTCGTACCCAGAGCCAGAACCGAATACTTTCTCGTTCAATTCGCCGAAAGGAATGTGCCAAGAGTGTAGTGGCTTGGGGCATGTGTATCAAGTAAACGAAGCAAAGATTTTCCCGAATAAGAAATTGTCGGTTAAATCCGGGGGTATAGCCCCTTTGGGCGAATACAAAAAATCTTGGGCCTTTAAACAAATCGAGACCATTGCGCAACGTTATGGTTTTGAGTTGTCCGACCCTATCTCTAAAATTTCCGATGAGGCCATAAAAGTACTTTTGCACGGCGGCCATGAGACTTTTGAACTTGAATCGAAGTCTTTAGGGGTAAAACGCAATTATAAAATTGATTACGAAGGCATAGCCAACTTCATTAAAGCGCAATTTGAAGCCTCTGAATCTACTAGTATACGGCGCTGGGCCAAGGAGTATATGGATAAAGTGACGTGTCCTACCTGCCAGGGCGCCCGCTTACGCCAAGAATCGTTAAACTTTAAGATCGGAGGAAAGAATATTGCCGAGCTGGCGCATTTGGACATTGTGGAGCTGGATTCCTTTTTCAAGAACTTGAACGACACGTTGGAAGGCAATCAAAAACTGATTGCTGAAGAAATTATCAAAGAAATTAGCGCCCGCGTTCAGTTTTTATTAGATGTGGGGCTCGACTACCTTTCGCTGAACCGCAGCTCAAAATCACTATCAGGTGGTGAAGCACAGCGAATACGTTTGGCTACTCAAATCGGTTCACAGTTGGTAGGTGTACTTTATATATTGGACGAGCCGAGTATCGGCCTTCACCAAAGAGATAACAATCGATTGATAAAATCGCTTGAGTCGTTACGCGATTTAGGTAATTCGGTAATTGTAGTTGAGCACGACCGTGATATGATCGAAAGGGCCGACCATGTTATCGATATCGGACCTAAAGCGGGTAGACATGGGGGAGAAATTATTTCACAAGGACCACCATCGGAGTTAAAAAACCATACAACACTTACGGCCGATTATATTTCGGGCAAAAAAGAAATGGCTAT
>JBATIN010000209.1:0-5271 GCA_049667765.1 Flavobacteriaceae bacterium | reverse complement strand
CATTTAGATTGCCATATGTATAGCGTGGCGGTACATGCAGATTTGATTACCGTTTATAAAAAGCTGGGCAAAAAGTATGGCCTACCCGTACTTTTGAGCAAAGAATTAATTGACTTTGTAGGGTACGGTGCAGAAAGTGCATTGGAGAAAAATGATATATTGGTGGATAAAATATTTGTTGGCGAATACAGCTATTTTAAAGATCGGAAGCTAAAACAATTTTATGGTGACGTTCTTGATAATTTACAGGCCGGGTTGAATATTATCTTGATACATCCCGCATTTGATACGCCAGAAATGCAAAGCATTACGGTTAATCACCCGAATTTTGGATCTGAATGGCGCCAAATCGATTTCGATTATTTTACGAGTGAAGCATGTCGCTCAAAAATTAAGGCGAACGATATTCAACTGGTAACATGGAAAGATTACATTTCACTTCAAAAAACAATGAAAAATGATTAAATATCTAATCTTTGGTTTTACCCTTAGCCTCGGCTATTGCTCCGCCCAAACCTTCACCGAGCAAGACACCCTTCGTGGCAGCATCACTGGTGAACGCGCCTGGTGGGACCTCAATTACTATCACTTGGATATTGAGGTGAAACCCGAAGAAAAATACCTTTCGGGAAGCAACACCATTCGCTATAAGGTTTTGAAAGGAGAACAGGTACTTCAAGTCGATTTGCAACCTCCCTTAAAAATCGATAAAATAACCCAAGACGGCAAAACGCTTGATTTCTCCTCTAAAATTAATGCGCACTTTGTAAAATTGGAAAAACCGCAAAAAGAAGGCGAGTACAACGAAATTGTAGTACACTATTCCGGTCACCCAAAAGAGGCCGAAAATGCACCATGGGACGGTGGCTTCTCGTGGGCAAAAGACGAAAATGGCAAACCTTTTGCCGCAACCTCATGCCAAGGGCTGGGCGCCAGTGTCTGGTGGCCCAACAAAGACCATATGTACGACGAGGTCGATAGTATGTTGATCAGTGTAAAAGTGCCCAAAGATTTGATGAACGTTTCTAACGGTCGGCTTCGCAAAGTTGAGGAAACCACCGATACCAAAACCTATCATTGGTTCGTGGCCAACCCGATCAACAACTATGGCGTAAATGTCAATATTGGCGATTATGTACATTTTGGGGAAACCTATCAAGGTGAACATGGCCCATTGACCTTGGATTACTACGTACTCAAAAACAATCTTGAAAAGGCCAAGGAGCAGTTCAAACAGGCGCCAATGATGATGGAGGCCTTTGAACATTGGTTCGGCCCCTACCCTTTTTATGAAGATGGATTTAAATTGGTAGAAGTGCCCTATCTCGGTATGGAACACCAAAGTTCGGTCACCTATGGCAATAAATATGGCAACGGCTATCTAGGTAGGGATATCTCCGGTACCGGTTGGGGACTAAAATTCGATTTTATCATCATTCACGAAGCCGGTCACGAATGGTTCGCCAATAATATCACCTATAAGGATATTGCCGATATGTGGGTGCACGAGGGCTTTACTTCCTATAGCGAGAATTTATATTTAGAGTATCATTTTGGCAAAGAAGCGGGCCATGAATATCAAGTGGGTTTACGAAACAGTATTCGCAATGACCGCCCAGTTATCGGTCAGTATAATGTAAATAAGGAAGGGAGCAGCGATATGTACTCCAAAGGCTCCAGCATGTTGCACACCATTCGCCAAGTACTCAATGACGATGAAAAGTGGCGCCAGATTCTTCGCGGACTCAACAAGGATTTTTACCACCAAACCGTCACCACAAAACAAATTGAAGATTATATTTCCACAAAATCGGGAATCGATTTTTCAAAGGTCTTCGACCAATATTTGCGGACTATTGATATACCCGTTTTTGAATATGAAATGCAAGATGGCAATATGATCAAATACCGTTACACCAATGTCGTTGATGGCTTTGCGATGCCCTTACGTGTCTTTGTCGATGGCGAGCCACTTTGGCTGAGCCCCACCACCGAATGGCAAACCGAAAAAGCAGATCCAAATGCCACTACCTTTAAAGTGGACCAGAATTTTTATGTGGAGAGGAAGGAGAATTAAAGCACTATTTAAAAAACACCACAACTATGTACACTTATAAATATGTGAAAATCGCTTTAGGAGGAATATTCTCCTTAAAGCCAAAAACAGATTACAAAAAAGTTATCGAGGAACATGTCAAGGATGGGTGGCGCTTTGTTCAAATCTTCGCACCGGCTACCAAAGGCTATGGGTCTGCAGCCTATTTTGAAGTAATTTTTGAAAAAGAAGTCAATTGACCCCTATTGGCAAACCTATTTTGCCTAAACCACTTTAAAATCCAACAACAGCTGACCTTCAATATAGGCTTGTAGACGGTTACCTTTAAAACATTCGCCGGCCCCTTTTGCCGGGGTACCGGTAAAAATTAAATCGCCTGGGACCAAGGTCATATATTGTGAAGTGAACGAGATAATTTCAGCAAAATTATAGATCATATGGCTAGTGTTGCCTACCTGTTTTTCGTTTCCATCAATAAACAGACTAAAATTAATAGCATCCAAGTCCTTAAAATTGGAAACAGGCAAAAATGTGGAAACGGGGGCGGCGCCGTCAAATCCTTTTGCCAACTCCCAAGGGCCTTTACCTTCACGCACTTGGTTTAGCACATCTTTTGCGGTGTAATCGATACCGATTCCTATTTCAGAAATATAAGTAGGGGCCTCTGCCTCACTGATGTTTTTGCCAGACTTGCCAATCTTTACGACCAACTCTACTTCGTACAGAAGATTAGTGGTAAAACTTGGATAAACTACATCGTTATTATCCAAAACCAAACTAGAATCCGGTTTGGAAAAAATCATCTGAAACCCTTTGGTAATCTCAGCTAGCTCCGACTTTTCATTTATATAGTTTTTGCCTATCGCTAATATTTTCATCGTTAAATTGTATTATCTTGAACGGGTATAAAAGTACTGTTTTTGAAGTAACGACAGTATAATTTTTAGGTCGAGTTAAAAACATATTGAATTCTAAAAAAGTATCCTACTTTTAGCCAACGAACCATATTATTAAGCAAATACACCATGAAGATGAGATTTAAATTTTTTGTATATACCTTCCTGTTAGGTGCCGCCTTGCAAATACAGGCTCAAGAAACCAAAAAAGCAATTACCATAGACGACATCATGCAACTCAAATCTGTAAAGGAAACCGAAATAAGTCCTGATGGAAAATGGGTAGCCTACACGGTTTCAGAAATGGACTTGAAAAAGGACAAGTCGCTGTCACGGGTTTACATCATTCCCATAACCGGTGGCGATGCCATAGCGATTTCGGGGAAGGACTATTCTGCCAGCTCCCCACGTTGGAGTCCTGATAACAAATACCTATCCTTCAAGGCCAGCAAAGGCGAAGATGAAAAAACCCAAGTTTGGCTTTCGAACCGATTAGGCGGCGATGCCGAGGTTATGACTAAAATACCACAAGGCGTCTCAAAATATGAATGGTCACCCGTGGACAACAAATTAGTACTGGTACTAACCGACCCAAAACCCGAAGAATTGACCGACGATAAAGAAGACGACAAAAAGGCAAAACCTTATGTCATTGATCGTAGGCAATTCAAACAAGATTATGTAGGTTATCTGGATCGGTATCGCGATCATCTTTACACTTTGGTTCCTGGCGATAGTATACCGACACCCCTTACCTCGGGCGATTTTGATGATAGCGACCCCGTTTGGAGTCCAGACGGTACAAAAATCGCTTTTGTAAGCAATCGTACCTCCGATGCCGATGCCAATGCGGATACCAATATTTGGATAGTTTCGGCTGATGGTAAGGACAAAACCTTGGTGCAAGTCACTACCAATCCCAACCAAGACGATTCTCCTACGTGGAGTCCTGATGGGAAATCTATCGCCTATAAAACGGTTCTAAATGGCAAAATTCTTTGGTATGCCGGTGAAAAACTTGCCATTTCACCTGCATCGGGCGGACAGGCCAAAGTGCTCACTCAGGACTTGGACCGAAATATTAGTACCCCAAAATTCTCGGAAGACGGTAAATCAATTTATTTTTTATTGGAAGAAAATGGCAGTAGTGTATTGGCAACCATTGATTCTAACGGAAAAAACCTAAAACGCGTCATTTCAGGCAACCTTAGCATTAACGATTACGATTTAAGTGGCGAGCGCATCGCAGCCCTTACTGGCAAGGCCGACCGCCCTACCAATATCTATATCTACGAAAAGAATGTAATGAAAGAATTGACCAGGGTAAACGACGACGTTTTGGCCAATGCTAATAAACCTAGCATTGAAAAAATCAACTATAAGAGTACCGACGGCACTCCAATTGAAGGCTTTGTTGTAAAACCCATTGATTTTGATCCTTCCAAAAAGTACCCTACTATTCTTTGGATCCACGGGGGGCCAACGGCCCAATACGATTTTAGTTATGATCCTGAACCCCAATTGTTCGCTGCTAACGGTTATGTAACCTTGTTGATCAACCCAAGAGGGTCTACAGGGTATGGTGAGGATTTTTGCAAGGCAATTTTTGCCGATTGGGGCAACCTCGATTATCAAGATGTCATGGCAGGGGTAGATTATGCCATTGAACAAGGCTATGCCGACCCAGATAAACTTGCCGTAGGCGGATGGTCTTACGGGGGCATTCTTACGAATTATGTCATTACCAAAACAGGAAGGTTTAAAGCAGCGATGTCGGGAGCGAGTGAAGCGCTGTATCGTGCCAACTACGGTCATGACCATTACCAATTAACTTGGGAACAAGAACTTGGTCTACCATGGGAAAATGCAGAAGTTTGGGAGCGTATTTCCCCTTTCAACGATGTCGCTAAAATAACCACCCCTACCCTATGGATGGGTGGCAGTGATGACTGGAACGTACCCATCTTGAATTCTGAACAAATGTACCTTGGCATGAAGCGATTGGGCAAAGAAACCCAATTGATCGTTTACCCTGACGAACATCATGGTATCGCAAGGCCATCGTTTCAAAAGGATCGCTTGGAGCGGTATTTAGAATGGCTGAAGAAATATGTGAATTAAGGTTTTAGGCGAAGTGCTTTGTTATTATGGCTATTAAGAAATGCTCACTACTAATAGATAAATACTAATAGCTAAATACCCATTACTAAAATCTCATTACTGAATTCCCATATTTACACTTAGCACGCTTTCATCTCGCCACAAGGTTGGGCTTACTCCATCTTCCTCCCTGGCGGATATGGTGCTCCTGCAGCTTCA
>JBATIN010000208.1:0-13477 GCA_049667765.1 Flavobacteriaceae bacterium | reverse complement strand
GCTTTGGGCAGTGCTTTTCTTCCTGTTCATATTTTTCATTCTCCCCATTTTCTGTCCTGATTTCTTGCTCGATTTGTAATAACAATTTACCTCATTTAGAAAAGAAATTGAATGAGCACATTGATTCAATAGGTAGAAGAACTACTAACAGAGGAATTTCTTGCACCAGTATGCCAATTTTACAGTTATAAGCAATTTATGAAGCTATAACTACAGGTGTTTCAATTAAAGCTGTCACTGGTTGTATTGGTTTTGGGTACTAATCGAGCGAATAAAAAAACCAAGTCAAAAAAGTGGTCATAAAAATGACCACCGAAATTTTTTTTACCTGTCTGCTTGTAATGTTCATTTTCTGACTCCCTTAAAGGTTGTCATGTCGATTTACACTAACCACTAACGGTATTGTATAAGCGCAGTACGGGAAATGGTAGGTTGTATCCATATAGTTGAGCCGTGAGCCAAGACCAAGTTCTTTGCTTATTATCTTTTCTCTTTAATGAGCCAAAACAAGGTTCTGGAGGTTCTTCCAAATTTACCCTAACTTATGGGTTAAGTACCTAAAATTGTATTGCCTTATAAGTTGTTGGCAAATGGCTATGTTGAGTGTTATTTTTATTGCGTATAGTGGACAGAAGTATTCATTAGTTTTCTATTTTGTCAGTAGACTTTTCGACAGAACTCGCATGATCTTTAATTATATACCATCTACCATCAATTTTTTCCAAATCATAGCTAACAATCATTCTATTGAAGTAGGGTTCACCATTTCGCTCAGGTTCTCGATAAATTATCTCTGTAATTGCCATACCAAAATCATCTCCCAAATTTGTATTTAATATTTTGGTTTCAAAAGTCCAAGAACTATCTTTAAACCACTCTTTATGATATTCCATAAATCCGCTAACACCATCAATAATTTCAGTTTCTGGAAGTATAAGTTGCATTTTTCCGTCTGGACTCATTGTACTTTCTAAAATTGAGAGGTCACGATTTGAAACGGCATCTAAATGCTTTTGCATGGTTGAGACAAACATTTCTTCATTTTGTTCGAAATCATCTTTCCTATTTTCTTTTTCGGCTTTTTCACCACAGGAAACAATTGAAAATTGAAGCATAATTGCTGTTAAAAAGTATAAAATATATTTCATAATGTTATTTTTTTTAGCTTGTTGTCAACGTCTCGATTTTGAGTGGTTGCGTGGGTTAGCACTTAACTTTGCAAGTACGCACCAAACTAAAAATCCGAAAGGATTTTCTGAAGTAAGCGAGAACAAGCAATTAATTACAGCCAATGTTGTGTTTTTGTTATTCAATCTTCATCTAATATTTTTAAAATTCGATTTGATGCATCAAGTAAGTTTGTGTAAAATCTTTTTAAAGTCTCGCTTTGAAAGTTGCGAGAAGTAATTAGAGCTTCAAGTTTTTTATCGGTCAAAAATGATTCATTAATTTCTAATAACGGTCTTGGATCATCCTTATAATATTCCTTTACAAAGTCCCATTCGCTATTTTTTTGAAAAACCATGGGATAATTAGTATTGAGATAAACTTCATACTTTGACTGAATTTGGGTATTTGAAATGTGTTCCCTCTCTTTTGTTCGTTCTATTAAACTATAATAGTCAAGAATAGCAGTACGAAGTTCTGTTTTTAAAAAGGGTATTTCGTTTGATTGTGTAATTGTTTCAATTGCATTTGTATTTGGTCTGAATTGATATTCGAGTAATAATTTGCCTAAGTATTTTGTAGTTTTTTTATCTATTGGTATTAAAGTCTTAAACTGCATCATCAATGAATCTGAATAATTGAAATTGTCATTCATTGTTTCTTGCAATTCATTCAATAGTTTTTGGTCTTGAATCAAATTTTGTTCTAGAATAGTCAAATGATTTTTAACTGACCTTTTTATCTTTTCCCCTTCATTCCAATTGTTGATTTGCAGTGCAATCAAAATTCCAATAACCACAAGCACAATTTCGCCAACAGCATAAATCAGATATTTACTGAATTTATTTTCAGTCAGTAAGTTTTGTCTGATTTTTCTAAAGAATTTTATCATTGGTTAGCGGTTAGTCATAATGAAGCACAACTAATTATATCATCATATAATTAGCCATTTATCCCTTCAAACATCCGGATAAAAGCATGTTTTGATGCTTTTTATCCGGTCTGGTTTTTTGCATTTTAGGGTAAAAAGAGCCTATTTTACGGCCTCTTTCCCCGTATAAATTTTGTGCTCCGTATTCGCGCCCGATAATAAATACGCGTAAAGGTCTACTACTTCTTTCTCGCTCAAGGGGTTCAAAAGTCCTGGAGGCATTGGTGATACCGGAGAAACCTCCCTTTTGTCAATATCACTTCTTGCTAATTTAACCGTATAACTAGGGTTATAAGGATTGGTCATAATGGTCAATGAATCACCCTGTTCAGATAAAAGTCGGCCTATGGTCTTACTGCCAGTTTTAGAATAAAAGATTGTATTGGCATATTGATCGGAAATTTCATCGCTTGGGCTGACCATAGAAAAAGTAAGGTCATAACTCCCGAATTTAGAGTGGATTTGTGAGAGGTCGGGACCAGTAGCACCACCTTCGCCCTTCATACGGTGACAAGTTATGCACATGGCCGCTTTATAGGCACGTTCGCCATCAGCCAATTTGCCCTTGTATTCCTTTAATTTATCTCCTACCAATGAATTTAAGTCTTGCATGGTATAGCTTTTACCCGGGCCTTTGGGGGCGGGCAGACCGGCCAATACTTCCGTGGGCGAATAAATGCCGCTTAGTGATTGGTAATATTCGCGTTCTACTTTTGGTACATTGGCTATTGCTTTTTGCCGTACGTTTTCAATATAGGCCTTGAAGCTCATACCGCCCGTGGAGTTCATTACCTCAAAAAACCATTTGAAATACCCTTCTCGGGATTCTTTGTTCCAATCGTTATCGGAGTGGCTGAGTAACATACCGTAATAAATAGATTCGCTCGGGGGCATTTTTGCCAATACATCGCGAATGAGCGGTCCGTATTGCTCACTGCGTTCGGTGGCTTCTTCCGAGAGCATTTCTACCCCCTCTGCAATGGTTTTTTCTTTGGCATGTCTTTCTAATAGTTTTACCAGTTCGGTGGTGGTTCCTTCGGCTTTTAAGTACAACAAAAGAGATCCCAATTCACGATTCAGCCGGTTGCTGGTATGTGGAAAATAAGATTTCAGCCGTTTTGCGGTAGCTTGTGCATGTGCAGCGTCAGGTTCGCCCATTCGAATGAACAACAGCGCATAGCCACGCAGTAGGGCCATTTGTTGATACTCTGTGAGGGATTCTAAATTCAAGGGATTCAATTTCTCTAGAATTTTACCTTGAAGGCTTTTATCGCCTTGATGGGCTAAAGCAATACCTGCTTCAAGTAGCTTGGCAGGATCGGTTTCCGCAAAAAATCGGTCTTGCCATTGTGCTACTGGTTGATGCTCTAACGCAATGCGCGAAGCATAGCGAATAAAACGATCTTCGTTGGCAAGATTCTCCCAAGCCAAAGGTATGGCCTCGGGGGCGACCTGTGAATGATATTTTTCAATACTATGTCGTAGATTTCTAAGTTTTTCAGCTTCGCTGTCGGTCTTGTTTTCGGCTGTGCCCATATCGTTTCCGATATAACGAAGCCGGAATAGATGCGAATCGATCCTACGTCCGCCAGTGGCAAAATAGAGATTGCCATCGGCACCGGCTACCATATCGGTCAAGGGTAGGGGAGTGCCCGATAAAAATTCTTCGCGCTCGGCAGAATAGGTACTGCCATTGGTCTTCAAATCGATAAAATAGACCGTACCGAAACTCCAATCCATGATAAGGAGTCCATTTTTATATTTAGCTGGAAAATTCAATTTTGCCCCGGCCAAAACGGCAGTCGGCGATCCTTGTTCCAGATTATGGGACGCGGGAAGGTTGTCAGGGTAATAGGCCGGCCATTTACCAGAACCCGTACGCCAACCGTATTCACTGCCACTGGTCACATGACAAATACGAGTAGGACGGTACCAGGGCATGCCAATATCCCATTCCATATCGGCATCGTAGGCGAAAAGCTCGCCGTCTTGGTTAAAGGCCATATCGAACGGATTACGATACCCGGCGGAAATCAAGGTCCAATCAGTGCCTTCGGGATTGAATTTCGCGATCCAACCCCCTGGGGCCTTTATATCGTTGGCATGGCCTCGGGCATCCAAATAGGGTTCAAAAAGATTGTCCTCGCCCCAATTGGTAGGAAGCCTACTGTTTTCTTTCAAAACATCCGGAACCAATACGTGATTTCCGGCGATAAAATAGATTTCTTTTCCATCGGGACTTTCGACAAAACTATGTGGGCCGTGCTCACCAGAACCGTCCAGTTTTAAAAGCATTTGAATCTTGTCCAATTCCCCGTCGTTATTCGCATCGGTAATGCGGTACACACCACTGGCATTTTCTTGGTCGTCGGGTATCTCATCGTCCCAGCCTTTGTTCACGGCTACGTACAAACTATTGTGAGCCCAGAGCATACCATGGGCCTCCCCAATGGCCAAGGGCAATGCGGTTACATTTTTTGGGTCAAGAACGGCTCCTTCGCTTGGGGCCTCAAATCGATATATTTTTCCATATTGGTCACAGGCATACATAGTATTGCCAGGACCCTGCGCCAAGGCCACCCAAGAACCCTGGTCATTTTTACTGGGACTGTAAAGTTCTTCCAGTTGAAAACCATCAGGCACGTTGATCCCGATTTCGCCAAAAGTCATTGCAATCTTTTCTGATTTAGGCTTTACCTCTTCTACATTCTCTTTACAGGAATAAAAAAAAAGACCGCACACTGCCAATAGAATGGCCAATACTTTACTGTTCTTCATTTTGTTTTAGGTTTGATAGTGTCCTAAAGATAATGAAATGAACGATTTTTAAGTAGTTTATTTTATATGTTTAAGGCCTTCGTAAACAGCTATGCTTACTGCATTTGCCAGATTTAAACTGCGAATATGTTCGCTGTATAGCGGTATTTTATAAAGATGTGCGGCATATTTTTGTAGTAGCTCGTGAGAAAGGCCCTCTGATTCTTTTCCGAAAATTAAGAACATATGGTCTTTATACGGTATCGACCAATGATCGGTTTCGCCATGGCTTGAAAAGAAGGCCATGTTTTTGTCTTTGTGCATTGAAAAAAAAGCATCTACATTTTCATAAATTGTCACGTTCAGATGTTGCCAATAATCGAGGCCGGCACGTTTTAGGCGTTTATCGCTCAATTCAAAACCGAAGGGTTTTACCAAATGAAGCTGTGACCCGGTGGCCAGTGCCAAACGACCGATATTGCCGGTGTTATTAGGTATTTCGGGGGCAATAAGAACAATATTGAAAGGCATTTTTACTTTTTGATGGATTGTAAATAAAGTTGTTCTACTTTTTCCCGCGCCCAAGGGGTTCTTCGCAGAAATTTTAAACTCGATTTTACCGATGGATTGCTTTTAAAACAGTTGATGTTCACTTGGCCCGCTAAATCTTCCCAGGTATACTTTTGGGTAAGATATTCTAAGATTTCTACCAATTTTACACCATGAAGCGGGTTGTTAGGCTGATCCTGTTTTATATTGTCTTGAGAACTGTCCATAATTTTTACACTAGAGATATGCCGTTAAAATGAAAAAACTCCGGTAATCAGCCGGAGTTTATTCATCAATCAAAAAACGAACAGTCATGATAACTGTTGTTGCCAATAAAATTACAATATATATGCCAAATTTCCAATTTAAGGGGAATTTAACATTCGCTGTAATTTAACCCGATAATATCGGGTCCTATCCAAGATAGGTTTTAAGAATTTTACTTCTTGAGGTATGTTTTAATCTTCTGATCGCCTTTTCTTTGATTTGTCGAACTCTTTCTCGGGTCAAGTCGAAAGTTTCGCCAATTTCTTCCAAGGTCATGGAATGTTGCCCTGCAAGACCGAAATATAAACGGATTACATCGGCTTCCCTTGGGGTCAAGGTTTCCAAAGCGCGTTCGATCTCGGTACGTAAAGATTCGTGCAATAATTCTTTGTCGGGGTTTGGTGATTCGCCACTACGAAGTACATCGTAAAGGTTGGAGTCTTCCCCATCGATCAACGGTGCATCCATCGATACATGGCGCCCTGAATTTTTTAAGGATTGTTTTACGTCCTCAACGGTCATATCCAATTCTTTTGCGATTTCCTCCGCAGATGGCTGACGCTCATGTGCCTGCTCTAGAAATGCAAAAGTTTTATTGATCTTGTTGATCGATCCAATTTTGTTCAATGGCAAACGTACAATACGTGACTGTTCTGCCAATGCTTGTAAAATAGACTGACGAATCCACCATACCGCGTAAGAGATAAATTTAAATCCACGTGTTTCGTCGAATCGTTGTGCCGCTTTGATCAAACCCAAGTTTCCTTCGTTGATCAAATCGGGTAAAGTAAGGCCTTGGTTCTGGTACTGCTTGGCGACCGACACCACGAATCGAAGATTGGCTTTGGTAAGTTTTTCAAGAGCGAGCTGGTCGCCTGCCTTGATCCGTTGTGCCAATTCTACTTCTTCATCTGCGGTGATCAAGTCAACTTTGCCGATTTCTTGCAAGTACTTGTCCAAAGATGCGGTTTCCCTATTGGTAACCTGTTTTGTAATCTTAAGCTGTCTCATGTACGTAAATTAAGTTCGTGTCGCATAGGCTGCATATACTTATACGTAGAAAAGCCAGAAATGTTACAAAAGGCTAAAAAAAAGAACATATTTTGGTTGAAATGCATAAAAAAGGCCTCATCTGACAGTTTGCATATGAGGCCTTCTTGAAATTATGAACCGATAAATTAATCCCTTCTCGGCTTACGATCGCGATTGCGGTCGTCTCTACCACCGCGGCGATCGTCTCTTCCACGATCATTGCTTCGGGGCGGTCTTTCTTTATACCCTTCAGGTTTATCCAATAAGGCCTTACGAGAAACTTTTTCTTTGCGTGTTCTTGGATCGGTACCCAAATACTTCACCTCGAATTCGTCGCCCATGTTCACAACGTCCGATACATTTTCGGTGCGTTCCCATGCCAATTCCGATACGTGCAATAAGGTCTCGTTGCCTGGGGCATCAAGGTATTCCACTACGGCACCAAAATCGAGCATTTTGATTACTTTAACCTTATATGATTCGTTCATTTTTGGTTTGAACATCAAAGAATCGATTTTGGCCAAAACGGCATCGATACCTTCTTGGCTGGTGCCCAGAATTTCGACGATACCTTCTTCGGTAACAGGATCTTCATTGATAACGATCGTTGTTTTAGTAGTTTTCTGTAATTCTTGAATTACTTTTCCACCAGGTCCGATCAAGGCTCCGATAAATTCGTTCGGTATCACTCTAGTAACCATTTTCGGCGCATGTGGCTTGACATCGCTTCTTGGTGCATCGATGGTTTCCACTAATTTTTCAAGAATGTGCAATCGACCGGCTCGGGCTTGTTTTAAGGCTTTTACCAAGATTTCATATGATAATCCCTTTACCTTTATGTCCATTTGGCATGCGGTAATTCCGTCTGCCGTTCCGGTTACTTTAAAGTCCATATCGCCAAGATGATCTTCGTCACCAAGGATATCGGATAAAACTGCATATTTACCAGTTTCGATATCAGTAATCAATCCCATAGCAATTCCGGATACTGGTTTTTTCAATTGAACTCCTGCATCCATCAAGGCCATAGTACCTGAACAAACGGTAGCCATAGACGATGAACCGTTAGATTCCAAAACTTCGGAAACCACCCGAACAGTATATGGGCAATCGGCAGGAACCATTCCCTTTAATGCACGTTGGGCCAAGTTACCATGACCAACTTCCCTACGGGATGTTCCACGGATCGGTCTTGCTTCACCTGTTGAAAAAGGAGGGAAATTATAATGTAAATAAAAGGTCTCTTCACCTTCATAAGATGGCATATCGATTTGATTCGCCTCTCTTGATGTTCCTAAGGTTACCGTAGCCAAAGCTTGGGTTTCACCTCGGGTAAAGATGGCAGAACCGTGGGTTGAAGGCAAATAGTCCACCTCGCACCATATCGGTCTTATCTGATCGGTTTTACGACCGTCTAGTCGTAAACCTTCATTTAATGTTAGATCACGAACGGCGGCTTTTTCGGCCTTGTAGAAATATTTGGAAATCAAATCTCCAGTTTCAGTCAATTCCTCTTCTGAAAAAGTGGCTTTAACTTCTTCTTTGATAGCATCGAAAGCAGCACTTCTTTCATGCTTGGCAGAACCTGCTTTTGCTACGGCATAAACTTTATCATAAGTAAGGGTATGCACTTTTTTGGCAAGCGCTTCGTCCTCGGCTTCCTGTTCGTACTCCCGTACTTCTTTTTGGCCGACCGCTTTTGCCAGTTTTAGCTGGGCAGCTACTTGAACTTTAATTGCCTCGTGAGCAAATTTTATGGCTTCGACCATTTCTTCCTCAGAAATCTCTCCCATTTCGCCTTCTACCATCATTACTGAATCGGCCGAAGCACCGATAACCATATCGATATCAGAATCTAATAGTTGCGCGCGCGTAGGGTTGATGATAAACTTTCCATCGATACGACCAACACGACATTCAGAAATAGCGCATTCGAAGGGAAAATCGGATAATTGAATCGCTGCAGAAGCTGCTAAACCAGCCATGGCGTCTGGCATTACGTCGTCGTCGTGTGACATCAATTGGATCATGACCTGAGTTTCGGCATGATAATCTTTTGGGAAAAGCGGACGCAATACACGATCCACCAAACGCATGGTCAATACCTCGCCATCACTTGGTCTGGCTTCTCTTTTGAAGAATCCACCTGGGTAACGACCTGATGCGGCGAACTTTTCTCTGTAATCTACCGTTAGTGGCAGAAAATCTACATCGCTTTGTTTGTAGTTGGAAACAACGGTACATAGCAACATACATTTGCCCGACTGAACAACAACAGAACCGTGAGCCTGTTTTGCCAATTTTCCTGTTTCGATAGAAATGGTTCTACCGTCGCCAAGGTCAATGACCTCTTTAAATACTTTTGGAATCATAAATTTGATTTAAATTCCGCTTGTGCGGAATTGTTAAACAATGGTCTCCCCGACATTTTCTCTGGTCGGAGTTGTTGTGTTGTGTTGACCAATGAAAAACTGAGTGCAGCTTTTTGAATTTGCCTTGTAATACCTACTTAAAATGAAAAAGGCTTTACAGGGACTTTTATATAAAAAAGGGACTGAAAGTTTTTCCAGTCCCTTTGTATACTATTTTCTAATGCCCAATTCTTGGATCAATTCTCGATATTTTACAATATCTTTCTTTTTCAAATAATCTAACAGGCTTCTTCTTTTACCCACTAATTTCACCAAAGAACGCTCGGTGTTGTAATCTTTGTGGTTGTTTTTCAAGTGCCCGGTCAAATGGTTGATCCGATGGGTGAACAAAGCGACCTGCCCTTCGGTAGATCCGGTGTTCTCTGCTTTACCGCCATGCTTTTTAAAGATGTCGGCTTTTACTTCTTTTGTTAAATACATTCCAATATTGTTTTAAATGATTTTTATGTATCTGATTTTCTTTCCTTTCGACCATCGAAGGGCGATGCAATCAGGCGGCAAAGATAAGATTATTTTCTTTACGACCTAATAGGATTGTTTTGTATCAAATCGATATAAAGGTTTATTTTTTTCTTTAGATCCCTTCGGTGGACGATGAAATCTAAAAAACCATGTTCTAGAACGAATTCGGCGGTTTGGAAACCATCGGGTAGTTCTTTTCCAGTGGCTTCTTTTACAACTCTTGGGCCGGCAAAACCGATCAAGGCCCCAGGTTCGGCAATGTTAATGTCGCCCAACATGGCATAGGAGGCCGTTGTACCTCCCGTGGTAGGGTCGGTACATAATGAAATATATGGTAGGCCTGCATCCGAAAGTTGCGCGAGTTTGGCAGAGGTCTTGGCCAATTGCATCAACGATAGCGCGGCTTCCATCATTCGGGCACCACCCGATTTTGAAATCATTACAAATGGCGTTTTCTTTTTGATGGAATAGTCAATGGCCCGTGCGATTTTTTCACCGACCACACTTCCCATAGATCCGGCAATAAAGCTAAAATCCATACAGGCAACCGTTAGATCTTTGCCGTAAGATTTGCCCATGCCCGTACGAACCGCATCTTTTAAGCCGGTTTTTTTCTGGGCCGATTTCAAACGGTCGGCGTATTTTTTTGTATCCTCGAACTTAAGGGGGTCTTTTGAGGTCAATTTTGCATCGAGTTCTGTGAACTTATTATCGTCAAATAGAATTTCAAAGTATTCTTTACTTCCTATTTGTACATGGTAATCGTCTTCAGGACTTACATAAAAATTCTTCGCAAGGTCTTCCGACTCTACAATTTTACCTGTTGGAGATTTATACCAAAGGCCTTTCGGGGTATCTTTTTTCTGAGATGTAGAGGTCTGTATTCCCTTTTCTTTTCTTTTAAACCACAACGACATATCTTCCATATTAAGTTAGGCGTACTACAATAAAATTAAAGCGTGTTCACATTATTTAGGTCTTCAAACGCTTTTTTTAACCGATCTACGAAAGTTTTTTCACCTTCACGCAGCCAAACCCTTGGGTCATAAAATTTCTTATTAGGCTCATCTGCTCCTTTCGGATTACCGATTTGTGATTGCAGATAGTCTTTTTTATCTTGAACATAGTCTCTAACCCCAGCTAAAAACGCATACTGAAGGTCGGTATCGATATTCATTTTTATCACGCCATAACTGATGCCTTCACGTATTTCTTCAACACTTGAACCTGATCCCCCATGAAATACAAAATCGATATGGTTGTGTTCAACCCCATATTTTTTAGAAATATAGTCTTGAGAATTCTTTAAGATTTTAGGAGTAAGTTTTACGTTGCCCGGTTTGTATACCCCGTGCACATTGCCAAAGGCGGCCGCAATCGTAAATCTTGGGCTTATTTTAGATAGCTCTTCGTAGGCATAGGCCACTTCTTCGGGCTGGGTGTATAATTTAGAGTCATCGACATCAGAATTGTCTACCCCGTCTTCTTCTCCTCCAGTAATTCCTAATTCGATTTCTAGGGTCATGTTCATCTTGGCCATTCGGGCAAGATATTGCTTACAGATCTCAATATTTTCTTCCAGTGGCTCCTCTGATAGGTCGATCATGTGAGAACTGAACAATGATTTTCCTGTTTGTTTAAAATGGATTTCACTAGCGTCTAACATACCATCGATCCAAGGTAAAAGTTTTTTGGCGCAATGATCGGTATGCAAGATGACAGTAGCACCATAGGCCTCGGCCAATTGATGAATATGTTTGGCACCGGCAATGGCCCCTTGTATTGATGCCTTTTGACCATCGTTCGATAAGCCTTTGCCTGCATTGAATTGGGCACCGCCATTTGAAAATTGTATAATTACAGGGGCATTTAGACTCGCCGCGGTCTCCAAAACTCCATTAATAGTGTTGGATCCGATAACATTTACCGCTGGCAATGCAAACCCTTTTTGCTTTGCATAATTGAAAATCGCTTGTACTTCATCTCCGGTGGCTACACCGGGTTTTATATTGTGGGCCATAAGTTTTTGGTCTATTTGTTTGTAACAATGATAGGCAAAAGTAATAAAATATTACTGCTAAAAAGGATAATTGATTCCTATTTGAAGTACCGAATTGGCAAAATTATAATCCCTGAACCATCTTTTCGATGCTTCTTCGGCCGGATTGTAGGTCTTAAAGCCAAGATCTACACGAAACAAAAAATAGGTGAAGTCATAACGTATGCCAAAACCACTGCCCAAGGCGATATCGGCCAATGAGCTAACCCCGTTAAAGGTAGCGTTGGGGTCATCGACATTGTCGAATACGTTCCAAATATTACCTGCATCTGCGAACAAAGCACCATTGATATCGCCCACCACATGAAACCGATACTCTAAATTCAGTGCGATTTTCAGGTTGGCTTCATTAAAATCGTTAATGGCCTGTGTTTTGCCAGGGCCAAGCGAATACGGATACCAGGCACGATTATCGTTGGACCCCCCACCAAAATAGCTACGTACAAAAGGAATATTCGCCGAATTGCCATAGGGAACGGCAATACCAAAAAAGCTTCTAAACGCCAATACGTTCGTCTTTTTTAGATCCCAGTATTTAATGTAATCGAATTCAGTTTTAACGTACTGCGAATAGGGTACGTTAAAAACAAGAAGTTTATTGTCTTTTTGATCAAAGGGTACTAAATAAGAAAGGCTGGAAAGTAGATTTCCCGCACTTTCAAATTTCCATCGAAACTTATAAAAACTGTTGTCGGTCAGTCCGTTTCTGTTATTGGTGTTCAAGGTATAGTTGCTCGCAAAAATGAGATTGTTTTCGGTAAGACGTTGTCGCCGTTCCTCAATTTGGGTAACACTTATATAATCATCACTTGTAGTAGCGATCAATCCTTGATTTAGTACCGCATTGGTGAAGCCGGTTGTACCCGTGGGAATAGTGAGGTAAGGATCATCATTATCGTCCAGTTCATAAAAATCGGAAACGATCGGGTTGGTTGGGTAGTTGTTCGAGGTAGCAATATCGTTAAGGGTCGTATAGGCACTACTATAGACGTTAAAAAAACGTTCGGGGTTTAAATTGCTTACGAACTGAACGTTCAATAGTTCTACAGCATGTTGTTTAAAATCCGACGGGGTCCAGTTATAGCCTAAGATTGTGTTGAACGTTTGTTTGTCTAGGCCAATATTGGTCTGAGAGGTAAAACCAAGCGACACCCTGGTCTGGGGCAGCATATAATTAGGGATGATCTTTCCAGTTTTTATAAAGGGGAACCATATCCTTGGAAAATTAAGGTTCAGATCAACGCCCCATTCCAAGATATTAAAAAATTGATTGTCAAGAATGTCGGGGTCTTTTGATGATCCTAGATTGATTCTGCCCGATAAACTTAAATTTTCGGCACCCCTGAAAAGGTTACGGGCCAACAACGACTGGCTTAGCCCCAGACCGACCTGTTGAATATTGGAACGGGTGATGTTGAATTCGGTGCTCGATGAATATTTAGATCTTGCAGATAGGTATACTTTTGCGGTCAGGTCACTACTGATGCTATCTTCTTCGATGACAATATTAGGGTATTTAAACACATTAAGGTTGTTAATCTGTCTATAGCTACGGTTTCGGTCTATCTCTTTATAAATACTGTCTTTTTCAAAGAAGATGGCATCGGTAAGTGTCTTGGGCTTAAAACGAAGTTTGTTTCGGTAATAAATGGTGTAATTGCCAAAACGCTCGAATTTTTGCTCACTATCGCGTTGGTCAAAAAGAAAATCGGTGTAGATGTCTATTTTATCGAATTTATGAACTTTGTATGGCTTAGTAGTAATCGTATTTGCTTCCCTTTGTTTAAAATCCTCAATGTTTACAAGAACTTCTACTTTCTT
>JBATIN010000207.1:0-4506 GCA_049667765.1 Flavobacteriaceae bacterium | reverse complement strand
ATTTAGGATCAATACATATGACCCCTGTATTTCATTACTAAATCAAACGAAAAAACTAAAGAATAAGTATACCCTTTGAGGTAGCCAGTGTTGAGCCTCCGACTTCGCTCAATATTCACTAAAGTCGAAAGGTTCAGGATGACAACACGTTGTGACAGCACTTTTACAGCACTTCGACAACACTTCGACGAGGTCTGTGTGACAGCTCAGTGTGACAACCAAGTGTGATAATGCAATGTGACAGCACTTCGAACACACTTCGACCCGCCAGTTGGCGGACAGGCAAGCTCGGCGTGACATTATTAGAGAAGCACTTCAATGTTATATATTATTGAATCGTACGTTTAAGAACCTGGTGCAGGGGCGAAACAACCTGTGGAATCTAAAATTGGTTCTTTAACACATTCGGTACCATCGGGGTCATAGCAGACCGTTTCAAAACAGGCATCTTCATCAGGGGTACACGAAAAGCAGCCCCATAGGGCTAAAACAAAAAGGTGTTTATTGTTTATGCCGTATTTTCGATGCATAGAATTTATTTTGGCTTTTGGCTATACGATATTCGCACCTCGCACCTCGCACCTCCTACCTTCAACTTCCAACTTCCAACTTCGTACCTGAAACCTCGTTCCTCGAACTTAGTACCTCGAAACTTACTTCTCTCCTTCATACTTCCCCATATACCGTTTCCAAAGTTCGGTCTGGTGGGTTTCTAGGGATAGGTTTCGGCCATCGATAAACGCGTGGGTCAATTGATTGCCGCGCATGTCAAGGGCGTCGCCTTCCGATACAAACAGCGTGGCACTTTTACCAACGGCCAAGGTGCCGTGGCTGGCATCGATGCCCAATATTTTTGCGGTGTTGCCGGTGAGCAGTTGTACGGCTTTTTCCTTTTCAAGTCCTTGGCCCACTACCTGACCTGCATAAAAAGGCAGGTTTCTGGTTTGAAAGTTAGAGTCCTCTGCGTTTTGTAGGGCGACAAGGAGTCCGGCATCCATCAAAAGTTTAGGCAGTTTGTAGGGCAGGTCATAATCATCATCGTTAAAATTGGGTAGGTTATGGGTAAACTGCACCAATACGGGAATATCGTTTTTCTTTAGAAAATCGATGAGTTTATAGGCATGGTACCCCCCGACCAAAACCACGTGCTTAGCACCCGAATTTTTGGCCAAGGTGATGGCATCGATAATCTCTTTTTCGCCATCGGCATAGACGTACAAACGTTGCGCTCCATTAAAAACCCCTTGCATGGCCGCAAAAGCGGGATTCAATTCTTTTGAGGCTCCTTTTCCATAGGCAGAAGCGTTCTGCATAAAGGTTTCTACTTCGTCCACTTGCTTTTGGTAGTCTTTGTTCGGTTGTAGCCCTCGGCCTTCGCCTTCCCACCAACGGCCTCGTTTAAAACTATTGGGCCAATGCAAATGAATACCATCATCGACTTTAATGGCGGCATCTTCCCAGTTCCAAGCATCGAACTGAACGATAGAAGAGGTGCCCGAAATGCGACCTCCCTGTGGGGCAATCTGGCCCAGCAACACCCCATTCGGACGCATACTTTCCACGACCTGTGATTCGGCATCATAGGCGATTAAACTACGGACATGGGGTATGAGTTCCCCGATTTCGTCTTGGTCATCACTGGCGCGAACGGCTTCGATCTCTACGAGTCCCAATTGTTTTACGGGGGCAATAAAGCCCGGATACACATGTTTGCCGGAAGCATCGATGGTAGTACCTTTCGCGGTCGCGTCTGCACCCAATGCGGTTATTTTTCCATCCTCAAAAACTAGGGTACAATTTTCGATGACCGTGCCATCACCGATATGTGCGGTCGCCCCTGTGATGCTGATGGCCTCGGTTTGTTTTGGAGCGGGTGTTTGTTGGGCCCAACTTGCCACACCGAAAGTGAGTAGGAGCGTGGTAAGTATGCTTTGTATTTTATTCATTACGCTGTATTTTGAATTTTCAATTTATATGTTTTGACTTCAATTTATCGGTGCTTCGACAGGCTCAGCATGACAATATAGATTTGAATTGACTTTTTTAACTTCCATCCATCATTTATCAAAGCGACTCACAGGTCATCTGCTCTTTCTTGCTCATTTTGGGCCCTTGTGTCTTGCCGCCGCCTTCTTTCTCTTTGAGCATTAGGTTGATCAATTGATTGCGCTCATTTTTGACGGCTTCCCGTAGTTGTTTGTCCTGTTCCATATCGAAATAGGTAACGCCTTCGATAAGGGTTTTTTCGGCCTTGGCGTAGACCGATAAGGGGTGGTCCGTCCACAATACCAAATCGGCATCCTTGCCTTCTTTGATACTTCCGACACGATTATCGATATGCAATAGCTTCGCGGGATTGAGGGTGACCATTTTCCAGGCATCCAATTCGCTCACGCCCCCATATTTTATAGTTTTACCGGCCTCTTGGTTCAATCGGCGCGCCATCTCGCCATCGTCACTATTGATCGCCACGGTAACGCCTACGCTGTTCATGATCGCAGCATTGTAGGGTATCGCGTCCTTCACCTCATATTTATAGGCCCACCAATCGCTAAAGGTACCAGCGCCTGCACCGTGTGCTTTCATTTTGTCGGCCACTTTGTAGCCTTCTAGAATGTGGGTAAAAGTATTCAGCCGAAAACCAAAATGCTCGGCCACTTTCATCATCATATTGATTTCGCTCTGTACATAGGAATGGCATGAGATAAACCGTTCGCCGTTCAATATTTCGGCAATGACCTCCATCTCCTCATCGTACCGATAAGGTTGTCCGCTTTTCTTTTTGGCATCATATTCCTTGCCCCGTTGAAAGTAGTTCATAAATACTTGCTCGACACCCATTCTGGTTTGCGGAAATCTAGAAAAGCTCTCCCAGTTCGATTGCTTTACATTTTCGCCCAAGGCGAATTTTATGAATTTTGGGGAATTGCTATAGATCATCTTTTCAGGCGATTCGCCCCACTTCAACTTAAATATCGCGGAACGGCCCCCGATAGGGTTGGCCGACCCGTGCAAGAGTTGAACCGAAGTCACCCCGCCCGCCAATTGACGGTAGATGTCGATATCCTCATTATCGACCACATCTTCCATTTTAACTTCTGCCGAAGAGTTTTGTCCCGCTTCATTGACGGCCAAGGCCCCAATATGGGTGTGTTCGTCGATGACCCCGGCGGTCAAATGTTTGCCGGTCGCGTCGACTACTTTGGCATTACCGCCTTTAAGGTCTTTGCCGATTTTGGCAATTTTACCGTCTTTCACCAATACATCGGTGTTTTCAAGAATGCCCGCATCTTCGCTGGTCCATACCGTGGCATTCTTAAATAAAATGTTCTCCGCTTTCGGTTTTTCTTTATAACCAAAGCCTACATTGGGATAGGTCACGGCAACCAGTTCAGGTTTCGAGGAATCTTTATCATCCTCTTTTGTCTTTTCCTCAAAAGCACTCGTTTTTGTAGCGTTGAAAGTGGATTCCTTACCATCGGGAAGTACAAGTTTTCCACTCAAATTATCCGCTGCCGAGACCAAGCCGGTCATGCGATAATTTTTAGCGCCCTTATCCGTAGCGAAAGACAGTTCTAGCCAGTCGTCAGAATAGTCGATTTTCGAATTAAGTTTTACGGTATCTTGCTTGATCTCTACTTTGGGCTTACTTGGTTCGCCTGTAATGGCGAGTTTATAGGTCGTTCCCCCGGCGGTTAGATCATAGTTACCGCGAATGTCTTTTTGGTCCTTATCGTTGATAACATTATTGGTACCCTGTACCCAATTTTCATAGATGGTGGTCCCCTTTTCAAAAATATCGCCCGAAGTAATGAGAAAGTTGGCCTGTTTGCCGACTTCGAGAGTACCTAAAGAACTTGATTTTCCAAGAATGGACGCCGGTACGGTAGTCAATGCCTCCAAAGCCTTGGTTTTGGGCAAGCCATATTCAATGGCCTTCAGCACGTTTTCCTTGAAATTCAATGGGGATTTTAAATCATATAACGTAAACGAAAATGGAATGCCGGCCTCGGCCATGGTTTTTGGGTTCGATGGGGCTAAATTCCAATGGCGCATATCTTTGAGAGTCACATAGTCGGCTTGTATCGGATTGGATACATCATACGCATCCGGAAAGTTGATGGGGAGAATAAATTTGGCATTTGTACCCTTGATCTCGGCGATACTTTCATATTCGTTTCCGCCGCCCAAGATAGCATATTGAATTCCGTAGGCATCGCCGATTTTATCGGCCCGTAGGGCATTGCCCTTGTCCTTGGCTTCAAATATCTGTACCAAACCTTTATTCCGGTTCAGGGCCTCTATGGAACGATCTTTAGTATCTGAATTGCCCTGGGCGTACCAATTGGCATCGGAATAGAGTTGACGAAGCAGGGCCATGGCTCCCATTAAGGAAGTAGGGTAGGCCTGCCCTTTGATAACACTTTTATCAAAGGAAAGATATTGCGCCGATCGGTCATCAAGAACCCGATAGGCATCGTCTTCTGTTCCGTTCAAGGCGACCAA
>JBATIN010000206.1:0-1563 GCA_049667765.1 Flavobacteriaceae bacterium | reverse complement strand
CAAAGAAGTGCCGATATCTTTTTGGGCGTGCCCTTTAACATCGCTTCGTATGCACTGTTCACTATGATGATGGCGCAGGTATGCGGGTTCGAACCCGGAGAATTCATTCACACCTTTGGTGATGCCCATATCTACAACAACCATCTAGAGCAAGTTGAACTGCAATTGAGCAGAGATCTGAGACCCTTACCAAAAATGATCCTTAATCCCCAAGTGAAAGATATCTTCGAATTTAAGTTTGAGGACTTTACGTTAGTGGACTACAATCCGCACCCACATATTAAGGGGGCTGTAGCAGTTTAGTGGCGCTCTTTTCAAAAGCGTCAAAATTTTATTTTATTTCGATAAGGCAATACTAGGTTTTTTTGGAAATTGGAAAGTAAGCAAGCCGTTGGTCATTCGACCAATTGGCTGAACCTCCTAAATTCATTTTTCCATGTCCAAAGAAAAACCTGATTTTTCAAAACTCAAGGCCCTCTTTATTAATTGCACCCTTAAAAAATCTCCAACAAAAAGCCATACCCGCGGATTGATGGACGTTTCGATGAATATCATGAAATCGGAAGGCGTCGAGGTAGACGTTTTGAGACTAGTTGATTTTGATGTGCCCGTAGGCGTACAGCCTGATATGACCGAAGAAGGGTTCGACAAAGATGACTGGCCCGAAATCTACAAAAAAGTGGATGCGGCGAATATTCTTGTCATCGGCAGTCCTATCTGGTTGGGGGAACGCTCATCCATCGCCACAAAACTTATCGAACGCTTATACGCGATGAGCGGCATGCAAAATGATAAAGGCCAATACATATATTATGGTAAGGCCGGAGGCTGTATCATCACCGGAAATGAAGATGGCGTAAAACATTGTGCCATGGGCATGTTGTATGCGTTACAACATTTAGGGTATAGCATTCCGCCACAGGCAGATGCCGGATGGATCGGAGAAGTTGGCCCAGGCCCAAGCTATCTCGATGAGGAGGCCAATGCTAAAAACAATGATTTTACGAATCGGAATACCACGTTCATGACCTACAACCTTTTGCACTTGGCGAAAATGTTGAAAGAAAATAATGGGTATCCAGCTTATGGGAATTCAAGAAAAGATTGGGATAGCGGTACCCGCTGGAATTTTGAAAACCCCGAATATCGTTGATTTACAACCGATACCATCAAACTGAAATGTTATTGAGTCCGTTATGAATTATTGTTTTTCTGTAAATTCCTTTAAAAATTCGTTATGATTCTTACCGATTCCCTATTGGATTTCTTTTTGGAAACCCGAAAACATACCGAAACCCTTTGTAAACCATTGGAAATCGAAGATTATGTGGTGCAGCCCATCGTCGATGTCTCGCCCCCGAAATGGCATTTGGGGCATTCCACTTGGTTTTTCGAGGAATTCATTTTGAAACCGTATGCCAAGGACTACACCCTTTTTGATGATGACTTTAGTTTTGTTTTTAATAGCTACTATGAGACCGTCGGGAAACGCGTGGTACGTGCTGACCGTGGCAATCTTTCAAGACCTTCGGTGGAAAAAGTGTATGCCTATAGAAAGTATGT
>JBATIN010000205.1:0-1581 GCA_049667765.1 Flavobacteriaceae bacterium | reverse complement strand
GCTACATTTTCCTCTGCCCTTGCTTCCATTGTAGGCTCGTCCCGCATTTTAGTCGCCATGGGCGAACATAAGGTTTTGCCATTTTCAAAGTTTTTATCGTGGCAAAGTGCCAGCGGCCAGCCCCGAAATGCGATGCTGGTGACAGGGGTATTGATATTCTTGACGATGTTGTTGCGCAATATCAATGCGATTGCACCGCTGGTGACCTTGTTCTTTTTGATCACCTATGCGATGATAAACATAGTGGTGATCATCGAGCAAAATCTTGGCTTGATCAGTTATCGTCCCATATTCAAGATCCATAGGTTGGTACCTTGGTTCGGATTGATCTCATCCATATTCGCCATGTTCATCATCAACCCCACCATTAGCCTGGTTTCCATAGCCATTGTCTTAATGGTATATTGGTATTTGTCGCGTCAAAATTTGGAGACTCCCTTTGAGGATATGCGTTCGGGGCTGTTCGTGTCTTTCGCGGAATGGGCCGCAAAGCATACCTGGGGAATGAAAAAAATGCAGCAACGGGCCTGGAAGGCGAATATAATGGTGCCTGTTCGCGACGTGAACGGCCTCAAAGGAACCTTTCACTTTTTACGGGATATTGCGAGTCCGAAAGGTTCTATAAAATTATTGGGAATTGAACCCTTTACCGAAACCAGTGGCCTGGCCATAGAACTCGAATCTATTTCGGCCTCCTTTAGAAAGAAAGGCGTTTTTTCGTCTTCGACCGTTATCTATACCGAAGAATTTACCAAAGGCATCAATTATGGAAGCCAGGCTTTACAGGGCGCGTTTTTTAGACCCAACATTATCTTTCTGAACCTGCAACAACATGACAATTATGAATCGGAGCTGCGGCCAATCATCCGTGAATCCATTCGTTTGGAAATTGGCGTCCTGCTCTATTTATCGCATCCTACAGCGCTTTTGGGCGAGCGAAGCACCATCAATGTGTGGGTAAGTGATCGAAAAGGCAATTGGAACTTAGGCTGGGATATTGGCAATTTGGACCTTTCCATTTTAGTGGCCTATAAACTAAAAATGAACTGGGGCGCCCAGATTCGACTTATCATGGTAATAAGCGACCCCGCTGAAAAAGAAAAAGCGGAAGAATTTATGAAATCGCTGATAAGCCTGGCCCGATTAACGCAAACCATGACCGAGGTACATGTGGGTGATTTCAGGGCTATCGTAACTAAAATACCTTCTGCAGATCTGAATATTTTCGGAATGGAAGAAAACCTGAAATTCGAATTTGTGGAGGAAATGTCAAACAAAACCTCAAGCTCTTGTCTATTTGTAAAAGATTCTGGTCATGAGAGTATTTTAGCATAGCTAGTTGCCATTCAAATTAGTTTTAAATCAATTTCACACCCATACAAATAGCTAGTAGCTTGTTATTTAAGGAATTTGGGAATCTCCTTCGTCAAAGTCATTACTTTTTAATCGAAAGTTTGAAAAATAAGAGTGGAGATTTGGTAACCATACCCTAGTGCACCAACCTGCCCAAAAAAGGGATATATATAAGTCTTGAAATTATCAATACCTTAATCGGTCTTAATTATCCGTTGGGTATATACC
>JBATIN010000204.1:0-5179 GCA_049667765.1 Flavobacteriaceae bacterium | reverse complement strand
ATGTACGACACTTCCAAATCTAATGAGCAGGCTATGGGCGCATTGAACTTTATCTTGATTTCGCCCTGTTCCTTTTCAGGGGCATCGTTCAATTCCGCCAATTGCAATCTTAACTGCCGAAGGTCGGCGTTCAACAAATTGATTTTTAAATTGGTCTGGAAGATTTCATTCTTAATTTCGGTCGTTCTTTTACGGTAATAGGTACTCACTTCCTTCAATCGCTCTAAGTTCAATACTTGGGCATCTGAACTTACCAGACGATTAGAACTGATTACCATTGCTTCTTCTTCAAGGCCTAAAACGGTGTTTTTCAGCAATGCGACCTCAGTCTCAAGTGTTTCGGTTTCATAGTGCCATTTCATTGTCTCGGGATTACTGCTGGACTTTGCCATATAATTGACATCATAGGTCATTGAAAGAATAGAAACGGACTGTAGTCCGGAAAGCTGAATGCTATTTTCATCGATTTTAGGCGATAATCCGGTAAATACAATTTCAGATGTGCCACTTGGAAGTTTACATTGTGCCGATCTTGTGATTTGTGCTCCGTTCAGATAAACGGTCACCTCCTTGATCTTAGAGGGAAGTTTTGGGTCATTTGAAAAAATAAGGAACGGAGAAAGGATGAGGAATAATACTAGGCTTTTCATAATCGTGGTTGTTTAAAGTTTCGATAAACTTCGGTACAACCCGAGTCAGTTACAAGGCAAAATGCGTGAGTAAACCTGTTTCTTGAGGGAACTAGCGGTTTGAGTTAGCTAGACCAAAAACTTAGCCCGAATTTCTGGCGTGGGCACCATACACTCTGCTTTTTTGCCGTACCAATCATAGCGATTACGGGCTATATAATCGTATACGATATTTCGAAACCTTATTGGAACCCATTGAAACAGGCGTAAGAGCGTCCACAAGCCTCCAATTCCTTTGGCGATTTCCAAAGCGGCCTCAGATTTTACGAAATAGGCCACCCCAGGCTCGATTAGGATGATGGAATCTATCGTTGTGGTGTCGATTCGGCGTTCTGAAACCAATTTTTGGCCCATTTCACTTTGCAGGGCTGCAAAACGAAAGACATCTTTTTTATCCCGTTCAATAATGCATTTCACCGAGCGATTGCACAGGTTGCAAACGCCGTCAAAGAGAATTATTTTTTTATTGGGTGCCATAATTTTGTGTCTTTGCAAGTGCAGCGACGCAATCTGTTCAACCTCTGAACAATGCTTCAACAGATCGCTTCGTCGTATCTCCTCACGAAGTCGTCAATTTTTAACCTTTTCTACCAACTCCAACTGCTCGACCCCTACATTGGTCGTAAACATGCCGTAATTGACCGTGGCTTTATTCTTTTCCAACTTATCTATACTTCCTACCGCCTTACCATCTTGTAGCCTAACACGGTCTCCCACCTTAAAAACAGGTCGGGGTTTATTCTTTTCCTTTTGCACTGCCTTTTTCTTCTCCACCTTCTTCTTTTCACGGATCACGGCGACCTCTTTTTGCACTTCCTCCACGACTTTGGCCTTTTTAGTGCGCTCTACTTTTGCTTCGGTAGCGGATTTCTTCTTTCGTTTGCTGTTTTCGGTCTCCACGATTCGTATGAGCTCGGAAACCAGAAGACGCTTTTTATTATCCCGAAAGTACTTGCTTGCCGCCTTGTCTATTTTATTTCCCAATTGGATCATGCGCTGGTCATGATCATACAGTTCTTGGTAATTTTCAAGCTTCGACTTCACTTTAGCGTTCAGTTTTTCCAAGCGGGCAGCTTCTTCCCTTGCCTTTGACTCCTCTTCTTGTAATCTAGAGCCTGTTTTAGCCATTTTACTGCGTTCTTTTTGTAATTTGGCTATCGTGGCATCAAAACGGACTTTGCCGCGCTCTATCTTCTTCTTTGCTTTGTTGATGAGGGAGTAGGGTATGCCGTTCTTCTGGGCCACCTCAAAAGTGAACGAACTGCCGGCCTCTCCCAAGATCAGTTGAAAGGTCGGTTCCAAGGTTCTGCCGTCAAAAAGCATATTGGCGTTCGTGGTATGCGGCAATTCGTCTGCCAGGGCTTTTAGGTTGGCATAATGCGTCGTGATCACGCCACAGGCCCCTCGTTCGTAAAAAACTTCTAAAAAGGCTTCGGCCAGGGCTCCGCCTAGTTCGGGGTCACTACCCGTACCGAATTCATCGATCAAGAACAGGGTATTCGCGTCACATTTCTTAAGAAAATAGTTCATGTTCTTAAGGCGATAACTATAAGTACTTAAATGGTTTTCAATGGATTGATTATCTCCAATATCGGTCAAAATGGTATCAAAAAAACAAACGGAACTCCTTTCATGAACGGGAATTAGGAGTCCTGATTGAAGCATTACTTGAAGTAATCCAATCGTTTTTAAGGTGATGCTTTTACCGCCCGCATTAGGACCGGAAATAACGATGATCCTATTCTCAGGATGCAGTTCTATGGTCTGCGGAAAGGTCTTTTCGTTCTTTCTTTTATTGCTTAAATAGAGTAACGGGTGATAGGCATCACGCAGATACAACCGTTGTTCTTTGTTGATTTCCGGAAGCAACGCGTCGGTGTCTTGCGCATATTTGGCCTTCGCCGCCGTAATATCTATGGTTGCTAAATACTCCTGATATTGCTTTAAAAGCAGACGGAAAGGGCGGATTAGATTGGTCAAGGCCTTGAGAATACGTTGTATTTCCTCGTGTTCGTCGAACTCCAAGTTATTGAGTTCGCGGCTATATTTTAAGGTTGCCTCCGGTTCAATATAGACAATGCTTCCTGTTTTTGAGGTGCCCATGACCGAGCCTTTCACTTTGCGGCGATACATTGCTTTTACTGCAAGTACACGACGGTTTTCTACCACCGATTCCCGAATATCGTCCAGATAATCAGAACCATGATAGGTATTCAGGGCCGAAGCAAAACTTTGGCCGATTTTGCCCTTCACCTGATTGATCTGCCTACGGATGTCGAAAAGACTGTCGGAGGCCTTGTCCTTTACTTCCCCGAAGCGGTCGATGACCAAATCGATCTGAGTGGGAATTTCGGTATTCGCCTCAATGGCCTCGGCAGTTGCAAAGAGTAGGGGATAATATTCCTTGAATTTTTTCAGGAACTTTTTAAGGGTATTTGTTGTGGAACAAATTGCCCCGAGTTTACGAAAGCTACCAACCTCCAAGGCGGTATTCTCAATGCGTAACAATTGCAACTCGTTGTCGATCCGGTCAAACCCGTGATTAGGGATGCGGTTTTCACTGATCAAGGACGATAGGTACTCCGCGGTTTGCCCCAAGACGTTAATCAGGGTCTGCTCATCGTCAATAGGGGCAATTTCCAAAGCACGCTCCTTGCCCATCTCGGTGTTACAACGTGAGACGAGCTGTTGTAATACCGTTGGAAATTCAAGGTCTTGCAGTGTTTTTTCGTGAATGTTGCCCATCTCGGTTTAAAATCGATGGTAAAGGTATGCATTGGACAGCAAACCACGAATACTTGAATACCGTTTAAATCCTGTCCGCGATATGAACCTCCAAGGGTATTCATCCCATGATTCTCATCTTATCGCAATACCCGATTTCAGCTTTAATACCATCTTAAATCCCTATATTTTAGGCCGTTAAGGCAATAAATTGATCGTAAAAATGTTTTGGTTGATAGACTTAACCAGATCCAACATGAGAAAGCATTTCTTTTATTCGGCCATTTTGGGCCTTAGTACATTGCTTATTGGTTGCAGTACTACAAAGCAAATCGTTCTGCATACCACGGAACCCTCGCCGGTCGTACTTTCCGACCAAATAAAAAAAATAGGGATAATCGCCAATGCCGAGGTCACTACTGGCATGGAAGGGGAAACTGTTGGCATCGACCGTTTGGTCGTAGCCCAAGAGAAGTGGTTGACCGAAAAAGGGAAAGATGCCGCCATTGCGGGCCTTTTTGACGAACTCCTGAAAGACGATCGTTTTGAGGCGGTCAAAATGCTGGAACAAGAATCTGGGGAAATTTCCGATTTCGGATCTGACCCAAATGGCATTTCATGGTCGATTGTCGAGTCTTTGTGCACAGCACATAACGTAGATGCCGTTTTTGCCATGGCCTTTTACGAGACGGACACTAAAGTATCGGTAAAAAAGACCGAGATGTTAGGCCGAAATCTTATGCGAGACCAAGTCAAAGTAAAAGCCCAGCAAATTACCCTTGAAACTTTGATAGAGAACGGTTGGCGAATCTATTACCCTAAAAATCGACAGGTCATCGATGAAATTGTTTTCAATGACCAAATTACTTCTACTGGAAAAGGAACGGATGCTGTAGCCGCATATCAAGCCATTGGAGATCGAAAAGAGGCGTTGCTACAACAAAGCCGAACTTCCGGAACCCAATATGGACAACGCTTGCTGCCTTTTAAGAATAGTGTTTCAAGGGAATATTATGTAAAAGGAACAGAAAATTTTGAATTGGCCCATGAGCTCGCCGTTCTGGAAGATTGGGAAGGTGCCGGTAAGCTTTGGGAGCTGGAAATCGAACATCCGGATGCTAAAATTCGAAGAAGAAGTTGCCACAACCTTGCCGTGCTTAATGAAAGAAACGAAAATCTTGAAGAAGCCTTGTCATGGGCCTCAAAAGCCTATGAGAACGACAACAACGAAGAAGATCTGGCATATATCGATTTATTGAATAAGCGCATTGAAAATAATGATCTGTTAAAAAGCCAAATGGCGTACCTTCAATTCGAGGATTAATGGCCATGAACCGAACGAGGCTATTATTCGCAGCACCAACTTATTCAAGCTACCAGGACTCCAACACCGATTGCAATGCCAAAACTTAGTAGGGTGCCGATAAGCACATACTCGGTCTTACTGAATATTTTATTCCCATCTCTGTACCGCAAGATCGACTTTGCCGCGATCAAGAACCCAACCGCACTGAATTGATCGATCAAAATAAAGGTAAGCACCAACCAGCGTTCCAGAACGCCAATAAGTCGACCGGCATTGGGCAAATGATCCTTGTTCATGCCCTGGAACTCTATTTTTGAGGCTTTAAGGGTTTCTTTAATAATTATATTAGCAGGTTTTCCGCAAAAAAGATAAGCGGTAAACATCAGAAGATAGTCCGTATCAATATTGAAATCAATGATGGTATTTACCTCAAAATTAGTAGTATAGACCAGTACTGTTA
>JBATIN010000203.1:0-6210 GCA_049667765.1 Flavobacteriaceae bacterium | reverse complement strand
GGTTATGATATTCGCTATTTTCATTTCAATAGTATTAGATGGTTTTGATGTCTATTTAAAAATAAGATTATTAATCTACTTTTAAACATGTTGGTTTTAGGGGAGCTTACTGTTGATTTTTCCAAAGTAGATTTGAACACTCAACAACACAAAAAAAGCCTCTCCATGATGAGAAGCTTTCTTACTAAGTACAGGCGGAGAGACTCGAACTCTCACACCTTGCGGCACTAGATCCTAAGTCTAGCATGTCTACCAATTCCATCACGCCTGCATCCTTATTCCTGATGGGTATCAGGATATCGGGCTGCAAATATAAAGCAAAAATTCAATTCTCTAAATAATAGACGTGCAAAAGTTCTTTTTGTAAATTTATGCATAGCTAAATCAATAATTTCAATGCAAGACCCGAAAGAATATATCGCAAAAAATCAAGAACGTTTCATTTCAGAACTTATAGAATTACTTAAAATGCCTTCAGTAAGTGCAGATCCCGCCTTCTCACAAGATGTGTTGAATACCGCTGAAGCTGTTAAAAATGCACTAATAGCCGCCGGCTGTGATCTAGCCGAAATTCACGAAACCGATGGTTACCCGATTGTCTACGGAGAAAAAATTATTGATTCCCAGCTTCCAACCGTGCTTGTGTACGGCCATTATGACGTACAACCAGCAGATCCTGTCCAGTTATGGGATTCCCCTCCTTATGAACCCGTAATTAAAAAAACCGAGATTCACCCCGAGGGAGCCATTTTTGCACGAGGTGCCTGCGACGATAAAGGCCAAATGTACATGCATGTAAAGGCCTTGGAATATATGCTCAAAACAAATCAATTGCCCTGCAACGTAAAATTCATGATAGAAGGTGAGGAAGAAGTGGGCAGCAAAAATTTATCCGTTTACGTAACGAATAACAAGGAAAAACTGGCCAACGATATCATCTTGATTTCCGATACGGGAATGATCGCTAACGATGTTCCTTCGATAACCACAGGTCTTCGCGGACTTAGCTATGTAGAAGTAGAAGTTACCGGCCCAAACCGGGATCTTCATTCGGGACTTTATGGTGGTGCCGTGGCCAACCCCATAAATGTTCTAACGAAAATGATCGCTAGTCTGCATGATGAAAATAACCATATTACCATTCCTGGTTTTTATGATAAGGTTGAGGAACTTTCTAAAGAAGAACGTGCCGAAATGGCCAAAGCGCCTTTTGTACTTGACGATTACCAAAACGCCTTAAAAATAGAAAGTGTGTATGGCGAAAAAGGCTATACCACTAATGAACGTAACTCCATCAGACCCACTTTAGATGTAAATGGAATTTGGGGCGGTTACATTGGCGAAGGTGCCAAAACAGTCATTGCAAGTAAAGCTTTTGCAAAAATATCGATGCGTCTGGTTCCGCATCAGGATTGGAAAGAAATTACCGAACTATTTAAAAATCATTTCGAAAGCATAGCACCCAAAGGAGTTACCGTAAAAGTAAAACCGCATCATGGCGGGCAGGGTTACGTAACACCTATGGATACTATCGGATATCAAGCTGCCTCAAAAGCCTATGAAACCAGCTTTGGCAAAAAACCGATTCCGCAACGTAGCGGCGGCAGTATTCCTATAGTGGCCTTATTTGAAAAAGAGTTGAAAAGCAAGACCATATTGATGGGTTTCGGACTTGATAGTGATGCCATCCACTCCCCCAACGAACATTTTGGGGTATGGAATTACCTTAAAGGCATTGAAACAATACCTTATTTTTATAAATATTTTACTGAGATGAGTTTAAATGGTTGATGGTAAAAAAACTAACCTATCAACGGACAACCAGCAACGAACAACTAAATTTTCTTCACATACTTCGTAATAATAACGATTTGCTGACCATCGACCTTACCTTCAATATATTCTGCATTTTCATGATCCAAGGAAATTCGGCGCACTGCGGTGCCTTGTTTGGCAACCATACTTGAGCCCCTAACCTTTAGATCTTTTACAAGAACTACGCTATCACCATTCTCTAAAATAACACCGTTTACATCTCTATGGATAATTTTTTCGCTTTCGGCTAGGCCCTCTCCTGTTGCTTTTGCCCAAACCAATGCTTCACCATCTAAATACATCATATCTAAAAGGTCTTTGGGCCAGCCTTCCCCCTTTAGGCGTTGCAACATTCGCCATGCAATTACCTTTACCGAATCATGTTCGCTCCACATACTGTCGTTCAAACAGCGCCAATGGTTGGCGTCCATGGTTTCAGGGTTTTGAATCTGACCAATACAGGTTTCACAGGCCAAAAGGCTACTGTCAATACCACTGACCGTTATGGGCTCCACTTCGAAAACCTGAAGGTTGTCAGTAGCAGCACATAGCTCGCATGTATTGCCACTTCTACTTTTTAAATCCTCTAACATTCTATACGCATTCTATTTATTCGGCCTAAAATTATGGCTTTATACCAAAAGGATAGCGAGTAATACACATCAAATTTATTTTTCTCGCACTATTACTTCGTTTTTTCCGTTATGCACAGACCTACTTATGCAAACATATTCCCAATGACGATTTCCACACAAAAAACCTCTTTGTTTTTCAGGCTAAGTATTTCCGCTACCGTAATCGGAGCACTTTTTACTACTTTTTCTTGGCCTTTAATTATGCTCGGCGTAACAGGAATGGTGTTTTTTCATACCCTTCAAATTTTACAGTCGAAAGAAAGATTGACCCTTGATTATGCCAGATATCTGCTTATTGTTTCTTTCACAAGTAATTATGTATTCAATCTTTTGAATTTACCTTTTGTTGATGTCCCGATTTTTATTACCAAACTGGCACTCATCGCTTTTTTGTTGCTTTATGTTAAGAAAATCGTCGGATCTTTTCATGAAATCACCCGTAATAATTCGCTTTTGATCTCTAATTTAGGAGGAGAGAACCTATCTTTTATCCTGGCCGACCTCGCCACCGTATATATCGTAATTGCCTCATTATTTAAAATTCTGCATTGGGAATTGGGCTTTATCAACGCAAACGTATTATTGATCATCGGCCTCTTTTCTGCCCTAATTTCCATTTTGGCCAGTTCAAAAACTATGGCGCGCTAATACCATTTAAGCGGTTTTTGAATTATTTTTGACTCTACACTTGTAGAATTAAAATATTTACTCTATGTTTGTAGAACAACTTCAACATCATAGAACATGCAGCTCTCAAAATCAGAAGAAGAATTAATGAACCTACTCTGGAAGCAAAAACAAGCTTTCATGAAAGATCTGCTAGAGGCTTACCCTGAACCCAAACCAGCAACCACGACCATTGCAACGCTATTGAAACGCATGCAAGACAAAGGCTTTGTAGCCTATAAAAGCATTGGTAGGTCACGAGAGTATTATCCCTTGGTAAAAAAGAAGGACTATTTCTCGAAACACGTAAACGGACTCATAAAAAACTTTTTTAATGATAGTCCCGGGCAATTCGCCTCTTTTTTTACCCAAGAAACCGACCTGAGCAAAACCGAGTTGGAAGAATTAAAGAAACTAATCGATAACGAACTTAAAAAAAGATAATTATGTGGGTATATCTTTTAAAATCTGGAGCTTGTTTGGCCATTTTACTGCTGTTCTACAAACTGTTTTTAGAACGTGAAAGCATTCATGTTTTTAAGCGCTTTTATTTATTGGCCGCCTTGGTACTTTCGTTGGCCATACCTGCCATTGTGTTTACCGAGGTTGTTGTAGTAGCGCCTGTTTCAGAAGTCTTTTCGACACCTACACAAGTGGCACAAGTGGTTTACCCGGAACCCGCAACACTGTCATCCGATAGTAACATTATCGATTTACCGCTTGTCGTATGGTCTCTGTATAGTATCGGGGTCTTGCTTTTCGGGTTCAAGTTCTTCAAAAACCTAAGGCGTATGAATCAGCGGATACGTAACAACCCTAAGTTAAGAAAACGATCGGTTACCAATGTGCTCTTGAACGATATGATCGCACCTCATACGTTTTTCAGGTACATCTTTCTAAATAAGGATAAGTATGAAAAAAAGGAAATTCCAGATGCGGTATTGCTTCACGAAGAAACCCACGCCCAACAAAAACATAGTGTTGACGTGCTCTTTATTGAGCTTTTACAGGTCTTCCTTTGGTTCAATCCCTTAATCTATTTTACAAAAAAAGCAATAAAGCTCAACCATGAGTTTTTAGCGGATCAAGCTGTTGTTAAAAACGGGGTAGAAACTGCTAGGTATCAGCATATCCTATTAGCATTCTCATCAAATGCTACCATACCCCAATTATCAAATTCAATCAATTATTCATCAATCAAAAAACGATTTACAGTCATGAAAAAAAGAACATCAAAAAAGGCAGCACTGCTGCGTAGTTTATTGGTATTGCCGTTATTTTCACTTTTGCTCTATGGCTTTTCACAAAAAAAAATACTTGAGATTCCAAGCGTAGACACTCAAATAACAGAATGCGCAGTTGCCGAACATTTGAATTTAACCCTTTATGAAAATGAAATCCACATTGATGGAAATAAGTTTAATACCAGTATTGATTGGCTTACCTATTTGCGAAATAAATATGTAGACAATTCTAAAGACCAGAGTATACCCAAGTTGCATTTTATTCTTACCAATGAAAACTCAGTCATAAACGACATTCATGGAATTTTAACTGCGTTTAGTGGCGGAGTTTGGAAGGTACATCAAGAATCTGATAAATCACTTCACCAAAATCACCTATACACCATTAATCAAAAAGGCGTTTCACAAGAAGCGTTGGCGCACTTCAATACACTTGCCAAAAAATACAACGCGCAGCCGAAAGCAACCAGAATAATACCACTGGATGATTTAAAAGTACTTGAAACCATATATGGCCGCATGTCAGAAACCCAAAAAGAAAATGCACTTCCTTTTCCAGAGTGTTTACCAAAAAACAAACAAGACGGCGCATCGCGCGAACAAATGGCCGAATTCAACAAATTGGCCAAGCATTATAATGAGATGGACAGCAATCAGATGAAAATCATGAAAAAAGATGTAGAGCGTTTAACCTATATCTACAGTTTGATGTCCGACGAACAAAAAGCCGACGCAGAACCTTTCCCTGATTTTCCAGAGCCACCGCCAGCGCCAAAAGCTCCACAAGCTCCAAAAGTGATGAAGGGAGAAAAAAGTGATATTCCGCCGCCACCAGTACCAAAAACCAATACTACCCATGAAGAGGCTTCAGAGATTATCCATACCATTATCGAAGAACAAGATCCCTATGATGTGGTAAGCACAACTACCAGTACATCTCGAAATGGCAAGCCTTCGACCACGTCCAACATTTATGTAAAACCACATGACCCTACTAGCCAAAAAGCATTGGAACGGCAAGAAGCCTTATTGGCCAGACATGAACAAATGATGGAAAAGCGAGCGGCCAAATTGGAAGCCAAGATGCAGGCCCAAGAAGCTAAAATAGAAGCCAAAATGCAGGCCCAGGAGGTTTTAATGGAACGGGAAGAAATGAAGTTAGCACAACGAGAAATAGAAATGCACAAGCATGAAGCCCAAAGGGAAGCACAAGAAGCCCTAATAGAACAGGATATAGAAAAACAAAGGGCTGACTCAGAAATGCTTCGAGAACAAGAAATGGAACTTCGAGAGCAAGAAATGGAACTACACGAACAAAGAATGGCCAGGCCCCCTTTTCCTCCGACACCCATTACACCGATGGACCATATTATTGAAATGGCTAAAAAAGATGCCCTTTTCTATTATGAGGGAAAAGAAATATCATCGGATAGGGCTATCGAAATTCTTAAAAACAACAAGAACATCAATATCGATACCCGAAGGGAAAATGGGGAAAAACCCATTGTAAAACTATCTACTTGACGTAAAGCTGTGGAAAACCAAAAATACGCCTAGTCATAATAAGAAAGCCCCGAATTTCGGGGCTTTTCGTTTCGTTTTTGTTTTTAAGAATTACTAGTCATTGATAATAGCTTTGGCCTTGTCCTTCACTTTACCCAACAAGGATTTTTTTGGCTTTGCAATATTAACAAGGCTATCTTTATTATCAGCACTGATAGTGTTTTCCGAATCCAAGGAAGAGGTAGGTGAATTTCCAGAATTTTTATCACTGCTTACATTTTGTCTTGTTCCTGGCATTTTAGTCCTATTCGCTGCAATTATTTCTCCTTTTAACCACTCTTTTGCAC
>JBATIN010000202.1:0-10708 GCA_049667765.1 Flavobacteriaceae bacterium | reverse complement strand
ATTAACGAATTGGACCAATTTCGCCTCCTTCAAAATCCAAGATTACGCCTTCGGATATCCATTTGGCGAGGGCCTGTCGATTATCGGGGTCTACTATTCTTCTTTGGTCTTTTGCATTGCGAATATTTCCGATTTCGATAAATGTCATTGCCGGATATGTATTTTTAACTAAGAAAAGAGAAGTCCTGTCCAAAAAAGTACCGGAATACGAGCGATTAGGTTGATATTTTTTATAATTCTTCTGAAAGGTCTCGTGAATACTTTCGGCCAATTTCTTTCCGTTCTTACTTTTTTCATGATGGTAGAAGAAAACATCGATGTTCTGCCCCTTACTTCTGCTATCGACATGGGTAACGATTAGCCTTTGATATTGCCCTCGATGTTTTTTATATAGATCGTTTACGATATTTACACGTTGTTTTAGGCGTTCCACTTGATTCAAAGGAATTGTTTCGTTCGGATAAGCGACCTCATCATGGTCAATTTCTAATATTGCTTCATCTCTTATACCGTCATTTTCGTCGCGAATGATAATGTAGACCGTTGCGCTATGTGACAAAAGTTCTTTTGCCAAACGCAGGGTGATGTCATAGGCATATTCGTCTTCGGCAATCTTTTTACCCGCATAAGTGCCCATAGCTCCAGGATCGGGACCTCCATGACCCGATATTAGATAATAAACGGCACCTTTAAGGGCTTCACTTTTTATTGAAACCTCTTCTTTGCCTTTACCAAATATAACGTAACTCTTGCTTGAACCCCTAGCTACTTCAGCGGCCTTATTCTTAATTGCATCTACAACCAACATGGTATCTTCCGTAGCGGCCGGTATTTTATAGGTGCGCCCTTCATACAGATGAACGCTATCCCTTAAATTATCCATGTTCATAGCGATAAAATCATTGTAGCCCTCATAGGGGTTTATACCATGTTTACGCAACAACGATAGAATGCCGTCACCTTTTTCAGCTGTGACGGTGAGCAATGAATCTTGGGCAAGAACCAAGTTTGGTCCTAAAACTGTAAGTAAAAAGTAGAAGCAGAATCTGATGACTGTCACCTTGATTTGGAATTTATTCATACAAATATTATCAAAAATACTGCCCAATTCCAAATACAATGCCATGGGAAGCATTTTTTGTGATACCGTAGCCATAATCAATTCGAAAAATGGCATTAAAAATTTTCTTATGAATGAACCTTAGCCCTAGCCCTGGGTATATGCGAATATTACTTTGGACAACGAAATTTTCGAGGCTTCCCCCAGGGTTGCGCCATGAACCCGCATCGATAAAAAAATTAGACTGCATAACAAACCAGTTTCTGTCGACTAGGGTATGGCGGTATTCCGAATTGAGTACTATCGCCCCGGTACCCCTATCTATTCGGTTACCAACACCGCGAATGTTCAGGTTATTATCTACGGTAAAGGGCGCAAATGGGGTCTTCATATTACTTGCCAAACCCAAACGAAGTCTATGGGCCCAATTACCACGACCCCCTACACGTTTGAAATACGTAAAATCATTGAACCCTAATACAAATTTTGGCAAATTCTCATCAGAGCTACCAACATATTGTAGATTCAGACTGCTACGAAACCCTTGCAAATACTGATATTCATATTCCACATTATTAAATTGGTATATAAATTTAAACAAGTACTTGTTTACATTAAGTTCTAGGGGAACCGCTTCACTTGTAGCGCCAAAAATATAATTGTACTTCTCTGTAAAAGGACTAAAGCCCAACTCTAGTCTATTTTTAAAATTCAGTTCATAAAGTCCCATTACCTCGAAACCTTGGTTGTTGTACCTATATTCGGCCGTTGCATTCTCAAAAAAAACCGGTTCTTGTGTGGTAAGGTCCTTATAACTAATTTCTATCCCGAGACTATTACCGAATAAATAAGGTGCGCGAAAGTTGATGCCGTAAGAATGAAAAATATCATATTGATAAAATCCGCCCAAAGCCATATTTCTTCCCAATAAATTGAAATCTTGCACCCCTACACGAAACGCAAAATCATCATTACTAGAGGTGAACAGGTTGGCAAAGGGAATTATCGTAAAATTCTCTTCTACAGTGAAGATAACTTGGTATTGTTGGCCTTCTGTAGCCACCACTTGTACATCGGCATTGGAAATGGCCGGTAACCTTTTCAATCGTTCCAAATCTTGCTTAATGCTAACCGAATCAAGGGGCATCCCCACTTTTGTCTTCATTAATTTTATGAGAATATGGGGTCTGGTTTTGTCGGCACCTTGTAGTTCTACATTGTTCACCAAACCTGATTGTCCAAAGCTGGCGAACGAAACAAGCATAAACAAAAGCGCACAACATGGCCTCATGGGTAATGGAGAATTTTTTACAAAGGTATGGCAAACGGCAATAAAGGACTTAAGACCTAGAGGCAAACATCAAGAAGCTATACTTTAAAATCCCTTATATTTTGGTGAACTTTCAAACGCACCTCTAATTCGTTTTATAGAATTCACGGATTATATCTTGAGCGGGTTTGTTCTGAGGTGTAAATCGGTTATCATTGTTGCCTCCCGAATCATTGTGATTAATAAACCATTTCCAGACATAGCCACCAGCAAACCAATCTTCTGACCAAAACGCTTCAAATAAGGCTTGGGTGGCAATGGCCTGGCCGGTAAGGTTCACCTTCTCATCATGACGATCAACCAGCCAAGGTTTTTGAGCGGTATAGTCCATACTGCGGTACCCAAATTCAGTAAACAAAACAGGTTTTTGTTTTTCCTTCGAAAGTGCCAAAATCGGGGCCTTCCATTTTTGCCATCCTAACTTTAATTCTTCAAGTGTTGGGGTTTGCGACTCTGATAATGGAAAATAAGCATCGATGCCGATATAATCGAGGTCTTCCCAAAAAGGGGTTCTTGTATACTCGTCCCAATTGGCGGCATAGGTGAGCTTACCCTGGTACACTTTACGGACCTTTTGAATAAGATTTTTCCAAAACTCAGGCCTGTTTTTAACAAACTGTTCAAGCTCTGTACCAATACAAAAACTATCGGCAAGGGTTTCTTGGGCCAACTTGGCATAATTTAAGATGAATGCTTCATACGAGTTCTCTAGTTTCTGCCAATCTTCCTCGGAATTCATGTTCAAAGCACCTGTGAACTCGCCATGCCAAAGCCATATATGGGGCTTTATCATGACCTTCACCCCATTTTTATGAAGCAATTCTATATACTGTTTTGCCCCCTGCCTTGTTTCGCCGAACCATTGTCTATCAGTATCGTAAATAATTTCGGGTGTATTGACATCCCTAATAAATCCAAAGGGCATGACCGCGGCATTGTTCACGTGAGTCTTTAGCAGCTCATCAATAGCATTCTGGCTTACTTCTTCACGAGAAGCAACAAAGCTAACTCCATTAATTTTTTCCTTTAGCTGACTGTTGCACGAAAACTGTATCAAACAAAGTAGCACCAGACCTAACTTTTTCATTAAAAAGCATTTAGGCTCCTAAAATAGGTTATTTATTCCTATCCTTAAAAAATGGACCGTAGTCCCAAATTAAAGGTTTGACCTAGGCCAGTATTACTACCTCGCAAGAAATTGGTATAGAGAAGTTCTAAATTAAGTGCCCGCGTCAGTTGATATTTGGCCCCGCCTCCCATCGCGGTATAATTTTGCGAAAAATTATTGCCCAGATCAATTCGTTGTGAATGTTGTACCAATGCTAAAACCGTGAATTTTGGACTTGGAAAATAACTTAGAAACAAACCAGGACCTAAATTTAGGCTGTTATTCGCAAAACTTTGGCCTGCTTTTCCAAAATTTAGTTCAGCGTTCAACTCGGTAAAGAGTTGCCATTTATTATCGGGAAAAGTATAATCATAGAAGAAGCGGTTTTGCCAAATGAATCCTTTTTGATCTAGAAATACGCCATTCTCACGCTCGTTCTTTACCAAAGGGATAAAAAGTGAACTCTGTATCGAAAAATTACTGACCGCGGCGATAGGTAGGAATTTTAACGAAGGCGCAATTGAAGTAAGGCCAAAACGTGAAATTCCATTTTCATTGGCAAACCGAAAGACTTCAAAGGCGCTTCGATCTTTTATGACATTACTACGCACCTCAAAAATCGCCCCTAAGTTCCATCGCTTATTTTGCCCAACTCCAGTATAAGCTTCAATGGTTGAAGTAAAAAAGGTAGCCCTTGGGATCCTTCCGGTTACAAAAGTGCTTCTGGTTTCGGTGTACAGGTTGTTGAACCATTTAAGGTCCCATTGCCCCTCGCCCATCAATTTTGATGGCGTAAACTGTTGAATATTACTTTTAGTGGTTGTGGTATCGATCGTATTCTGGGCTTTTCCGAAAATTGAAAACAATACGATAAGTATTATCATGGTTCTTTGAAGAAGTTGCATAAAAACGAATTTAGGTAATTGGACAATTGTCATTAATTTTGTCCATTTAAAGTCCAGTCATATGGGTAATACTCGATTTTTGTCTTTTCAAGTAATGGTTCGGCTCGATAGCCATTTATAAAATCGATAAGGGTATCACCGTTCTTCACAAAATCACCATTGTACCATTCAAAAATCTGTGACACCCTGACTTTGTTTTTACTTACCTGTATAAAATTAGGATCATTCAAGGCAATTTTTGTTTGAGTACTTAACTGGGCATCTAAGGTGTCAGGGCAGTATGCCTCATTGATAATAGGCGGACAGCCCAAGCCCGCACAGACCAAAACAAAATGAAAACGTGGTTCATCAGGAAAATTTCCACGGAGAAGTTTATTCTCCATATCGTTCAAAGTGATGTTTAGGCCGCCTACTTTATGTTTGATGGTTTCGAAAAAACCGGAAACTTCTAAAGGCGATTTTAAAGGATAATTTTCTACGACACTTTTAATGACCCAAAGATTGTAGGAATTAATCCAAAAAGCCTGATATTCATCTTTCGACTGCTTAGAAATCTCTATGGTATCTGCCAATTCGAGTAGGGCATTCAACTTTGAAGCATCTTTTTTAAGTGCTTGGTAATCGACCCTACCTTCTTCAACTACCGTTTTTAGAAATTCGTCGGTTTTAGAAAAGAACACTTCACTACTTTGTGCCTTAACACTCAATACTATGCCAAAAAACAATAGAAAGAAAGTTTTGTGTTTTTTCATGGCAAACATGTTTCATTTAAACCGGCAAGGGCTAAGTCGTTACCCCTCAGGCAAACTTACAAAGGCAATATTACAAAGCCTTTTTTAATACGACTATTTACTGTAAACTTATTATCGCTACAAAGGCCAATAAAATGGCTCAACCCAAAAAGAATTTACGATCACCTATTAAGTTTATATCTTTAAAACCGACAGAACATAAAACCATAGACATTACATGGAACATATCGTAATTATAGGAAATGGCATCGCCGGGGTTACGGCGGCGAGACATATTCGAAAAAACTCGGATAAACAGATTACGATCATCTCTGCCGAAACCGAATATTTTTTTTCGCGCACTGCACTCATGTATGTATATATGGGGCATATGAAATTTGAGCATACCCAACCCTATGAGAATTGGTTCTGGAAAAAAAACAGAATTAATTTAGTCAAAGGCTATGTTACCACTGTTGATTCCAAAAATAAAAAGCTGAATCTTTCAGATGGAAATACCATCGCGTATGACAAATTGATTATTGCAACGGGATCAAGACCTAACAAGTTCGGGTGGCCAGGACAGGATCTCGAGGGTGTACAAGGCCTTTATTCCAAACAAGATCTAGACCTTTTGGAAAAAAACGCCCCGAATAGCAACATTTGCCAGAGAGCCGTTATCGTAGGTGGAGGGCTGATCGGCATTGAATTGGCAGAAATGCTCAGAACACGTAACATTCCGGTAACCTTTTTGGTTCGGGAAACCAGTTTTTGGAATGGAGTGCTGCCAAATGGCGAATCACAAATGATCAACGAACACATTCTAGACCATCATATCGACTTAGAGTTGGACACTAACTTGGTTGAAATTTTGTCTGACGAACATGGCAAGGTAATGGCTGTCGTTACCGATAAAGGCGAAACTATCACATGCAATTTGGTGGGATTGACAGCAGGAGTTTCCCCAAACATCGATTTTTTAAAAGAGTCAGAGATCGAACTGGGCCGTGGGGTAAAAGTAGATCGCTTTTTAGAAACCAACATTCCTGACATATATGCCATTGGCGACTGTGCCGAACAGCACGAGGCTATTGGTAATAGAAGACCCATTGAAGCGGTTTGGTACACCGGGCGAATGATGGGCGAAGCACTCGCCCAGACAATCTGTGGCAATAAAACACAATATAATCCCGGGCACTGGTTCAATTCTGCTAAATTTCTAGACATTGAATACCAAACCTACGGATGGGTCTTTAGCGAAAAATCGAAGAAAGATTACGAACGGCATTTTCATTGGCGCCATGCCAAGGAAAAAATCTGTATTACCATTGCATTTCATAAAGATACCAAACAGTTTTTGGGCATAAACACCTTCGGAATCCGTATGCGCCATGAAATTTTCGACCGTTGGTTGACCGAAAAACGAAATGTCAATTATGTACTAGAATATCTAAAGGATGCAAATTTCGACCCTGAGTTCTATAAACAATATGAAACGGAAATCGTAGCTAAATTCAATTCAGAATTCAGCACCAATATCCTTTCAAAGAAAAAAAGTTGGAAACGGATATTTGAAAAAACGCAATAGTTTATTGTTGTTGGTAGATAGCCGTTAGATTCTTACAGACAGTTTTGACCATCAACCAAAAACGAACAACTAGCAACGAACAACCACAAGATAAATGAAAGTAATTCAAAATATAGGCATCGCCATTTTTTTAGTTGGACTTGGCATTTTTACCGCCCTTCCCTTTTTAGGGAACTTCAAACTCGATCAAAAATCATTTGATGAGATGGTAACCAGCGAAGGCTTTAAAAGCGAAATATTTATTGAAGACCTTCAAAATAAATTCGTTGGCAAAGAATTTTCAGGGCTACAGGCGCTGGCTCCTTTGGTAGAGGAAGCTATTAACAAAGCGAATGGGTTACATACTAAAAACAAAGAATGGGGCAAGAAAGTATATGCCAGCAGCGATGACTTGGCAACTACCATTCGTAAAACTTCGGGGTATGGCTTTATTCCTGAAAACAAGGGGCTTCTGTGGTTTCTAACTTTCGGGCTCGGCATTATTGGTGCATTGATGTTTATTCTTCCACAAGTAATAACATTAGGTCAAAAAGGCATTAAAAACAATCATATATACCATCAAAATTCAACCAACAGAGGTTGGATTGCCTGGCTTGTTTTCATCTTCTTGGTCAGTTTTTATTTGGTGCTTTACTTCAAATCGGAATATGCAGTCAATTGGACATATTTAGTAGACCCTATTAGCAAAAGCTTGAGTGGAAACCCCGCAGGGCAATGGTTTGTTTACGGGTTCATGTATTGCGTAGTTATGACCGTGATGGCTGTTCGTATGTATATTAAATATCGCCACAATATGTATCAAATGGTGCGCACCACTTCGGTGTTGTTCTTCCAAATTGTATTTGCATTTTTGATACCGGAAATAATGGTTCGGCTTCAATTATCATATTCCAAGGGCTATTATTTTAAAAATGCCTTTCCTTTAGATTATGATTTCTTTTTCAATTGGAATTTAAATGAGCTTATTGCCGGAGGTGGCTTAGGCATGTTCATTCTCGTTTGGGGTATTGTTTTAACGTTGGTGATTGTACCAGTTATGGTCTATTTCTTTGGCAAAAGATGGTACTGTTCTTGGGTTTGCGGTTGTGGTGGTTTGGCAGAAACATTGGGTGATCCGTATCGGCAACATTCAAGTAAATCATTATTCTCTTGGAAAGTTGAGCGTTGGTTGGTGCATAGTGTTTTGGTCTTTGCCGTAGTAATGACAGGGTTCACTTTATATGGATTTTTTGCTGAAACCGGAACGGTTTTGGGCATAAAAGTGCAAAGTATAATGAGTGCTTATAGCTTTTTGATCGGGGCGGTCTTTGCTGGTGTGATAGGTACTGGTTTCTATCCTATTTTTGGTAATCGGGTTTGGTGTCGTTTTGGTTGCCCGCTAGCGGCATATTTAGGTTTCGTTCAACGGTTTAAATCAAGGTTCAGAATAACCACCAATGGCGGGCAGTGCATATCGTGCGGCAACTGTTCTACCTATTGCGAACAGGGCATAGACGTTAGGGCCTATGCGCAAAAAGGCGAGAATATTGTTCGGTCAAGTTGCGTTGGGTGCGGTATCTGCTCGGCGGTGTGTCCGCGTGGAGTGCTTAAATTAGAAAACGGGCCCTTGCAAGGCCGTATTAACCCCACCGAAATATTACTGGGCAACGATGTTGATTTAATGGAGTTGGTGCACACCAAAAATAAATAATTCAAGTTATTTTTTTTAAGTTAGCATCCATTTACGCCTAGCTTACGTAGCTTACCTTGTTATGATGTCTAAGATTCTAATTTTTACCTTGTTCTTCTTTTTCTTCGGAAGCCCATCTGAAGAAACAGGTTCATATTATAGGGAATATTACGAAACAGGTACGCCAAAGGCAGAAGGTTGGGTAAAAGACGGTATAAAAACAGGGTACTGGAGGTTTTTTGATGAAAACGGGAAGCTATCCGAAAAAGGGCACTATCGTGATAATCTACGAGACGATTATTGGTATTTCTATTCCCCCAATGGCGTATTAGAAAGAGAAGGGCATTACAGTGAAGGGCAAAAAGAAGGCTGGTGGCTTTTTTACACTTCAGAAGGGCAATTGGATTATAAGTGTCAATTATCGGGCAGCGTTAAAAACGGCTATTGTCTACAATTTACCGATGGCGAGGTGACCTCTGCTTCCAAATATGAGAAAGGCCAAAAACTAAAAGATTGGTACGACTTCCGAAGTTTTAAAAAAGAAAATAACCTGTCCGATCTAAGATAATGACGGCAGCCTTTGAAATTAATCCTGACATCAAGGTTATCATTCCTGCCTACAACGAGGCCGATTCGATCGTCAAGGTCGTTGAAAACCTACCACAATCCGTTACCGAAATAATAGTTATCAACAATAATTCTACCGATGCTACGGCAGATAATGCCCTAAAAGCTGGGGCTACCGTACTAACCGAAGAAAGAATGGGCTATGGGTATGCCTGTTTATGTGGAATGAATTATATCGCCAAAGCATCCAAGCAGCCCGACATTATCGTATTTATCGATGGAGACTATTCCGATTACCCGGAAGAACTCGACAAGGTCGTTGACCCGATCATAACCAATGATATTGATTTTGTCGTCGGGGCCAGGGCCAAGCATCTAAGGGAAGCTGGTAGCATGACCCCACAACAGATATTCGGCAATTGGCTGGCAACCTTTTTAATGCGTTTGTTTTTTGGTGCGAAGTTTACCGACCTAGGGCCTTTTAGGGCCATAAAGTATGATAAATTGGTCTCCTTGAACATGGAAGACAAAACCTATGGCTGGACGGTTGAAATGCAATTAAAGGCCCTAAAAAAGAAATTGTCATATACCGAAGTGCCAGTACGTTACAAAAAAAGAATTGGCATCTCAAAAGTTTCAGGAACCGTAAAAGGTAGTATATTTGCGGGCGCTAAAATATTAGGGTGGATATTTAAATATAGTATAAAATAAAATGGGACTCACAATTACTTACATCATTCTCGTAATCTACAGTGTATCTTTACTGTTGATCTTTCTTTACAGTCTTGCCCAGTTGAACCTTTTGGTCAATTATTTGGGAAACAAGAGAAGAAACCAGACGGCTCCAAAGTTCAATCTTTTGGATCCAAGGGAAATTCCATTCGTAACCATTCAACTGCCAGTCTTTAATGAGGAGTATGTTATGGATAGGCTTCTTGAAAATATTGCCAAGATCGAATACCCAAAAAGCAAGCTAGAAATTCAAGTACTTGACGACTCAACCGATGAATCTGTAATAAAAACGGCCCAAAGCATTAAAGAGCTTCAAGAGACCGGCTTAGACATTGTTCACATTCGTAGAGAAAATCGCCAAGGCTATAAGGCCGGTGCGCTCAAAGAAGGACTTGAAATCGCAAAAGGTGAATTCATTGCCATTTTCGATGCCGACTTCTTACCAGCGCCAGATTGGTTGAAAAAAACCGTCATCTATTTCAAGGATCAAGAAATAGGGGTTGTACAGACACGCTGGGGGCATATCAATAGAGATTATTCTATTTTGACCAGAATACAGGCTTTTGCCCTCGATGCCCATTTTACCTTGGAACAAGTTGGAAGAAATTCAAGAGGCCACTTTATCAACTTTAATGGTACAGCAGGTATCTGGCGAAAAGAATGTATTCTTGATGCTGGTAACTGGGAGGGCGATACCCTTACCGAAGACCTTGACCTTAGCTACCGCGCACAATTGAAAAACTGGAAATTCAAATATTTAGAGGATGTTGAAACCCCTGCAGAGCTTCCAGTGGTTATCAGTGCGGCACGTTCGCAACAATTTCGATGGAACAAAGGCGGTGCCGAAAATTTCAGAAAATCGGTATGGAGCGTGGTCAGTGCCAAAAACATATCTTTCAAGACCAAATTTCATGGGGTCATGCACCATTTGAACAGTTCAATGTTCTTATGTGTATTCTTGGTCGCCTTGTTGAGCATACCTGCCATGTACATTAAGGCCAACTACTTACAATTGGCG
>JBATIN010000201.1:0-4468 GCA_049667765.1 Flavobacteriaceae bacterium | reverse complement strand
TGCCCCTAAATTCAATGCTTTTTCTTGAATGGTTTGAATTTCTTCTTTGGTGAAACCACCAGTGTTTACGCTGACCGCATGAACTTCAAAACCTTTTTCTTTACTTAGGTACTTGGCGCAATAGGATGTGTCTAAACCGCCACTGTATGCTAGTACTAATTTTTTCATTTTTACTTCTTTTTAAGAAAGATAGATTCTTTTATGCTCTTCAATCTTTTGAAGGCTTTAGTGTTCAATTTTTCTTTTTCTTCGCTGGCTTTTTTCTTTTCAAGAGCAGGATCGTATAACATGCCGGTACAAAGGCACATTTTTCGCTCGGTTCTGGTCAAAATATCAAAGTTCTTACAAGTTTGACAGCCTTTCCAAAACTCGGGATCGTCGGTCAGTTCAGAAAATGTGGTAGGCTTGTACCCAAGTTCATAATTGATCTTCATTACTGCAAGACCTGTAGTAATACCAAATATTTTTGCATTTGGGAATTTTTTCCTTGATAGGTCGAAAATAGCTTTTTTAATTTCCTTGGCAAGTCCGCGCTCTCTATAATCAGGGTGTACAATGAGGCCTGAATTCGCAACGAATTTCTCGTGACCCCAAATTTCTATGTAGCAGAACCCGGCAAAAATATCGCCGTCAAGAGCAATGATCGCATTGCCGTTCTGAAGCTTTTTGTTGATATATTCAGGAGTTCTTTTGGCTATACCGGTGCCTCTGACTTTTGCAGATTCTTCAATGGTATCGCAAATAATCTGCGCGTATTTAAAATGTGATTCGTTAGCAATAACAAGTTTCATTGCTTGAAGGGTTTAAAGTAAAAAAATAAATATTGTGATTGTTGTGCGGAAATGGACTCACCTACTTCCATAAATTATGTCATACCCTTACGGGCGACGACGGGGAGGAAACGGACAAAATAGAGCACTAGTGTTGTCTATTAAAGCTGTGATGTAATATTGTTCGTTCATTATACATCAAATGTACAAATTAATTTAAACTGACCTCAACTATGGCTTAATTTTTCCGAAATAACACATTTTTACCTTTGATGGTTATAATTTCATATACGAGATACAGATATACTGTTAAATATTCAAAGGCGAGTAAACCCAAGTGTTCTTTAAAATCAGTTTGTGAATAAGCGTAATAGCTTACGATGACAACGGCCGACCACAATAAGGCAAATCTGTATGGGGTAAAAAGGGCAAGTACGACCAGGTAAACAATGTACCAAGGGTGTACGGTTGCCGATAAAAAATAGTACAAGGTCAACACGATCAGCATAGAACCTATTAGGGTAGTAAGGTTCTTGTTGTTTCTGACAAAGGTCAATATGATCACTGTTGCAATGGTGATATATGGAGTTACCTTGCCGAAGCTTTTGATAAGTTCCCATGGTTTTGCCTTAAACTCAATACCGATTCGCTTTACCACGTTCCAAAGTCCTGCGTTGAATTCAAAATTAGAGAACCATAGGGCAATGGTCTTTGAATAATTATGAAAGAATTCCGGGGCATAAAAGGGTGCCAAGAACAATAGACAAACGCTGCCTATCATAACATAGAAAAGCATACTTTTTTTAAGTCCCAGGTATTTTAGAAAAAGCGGTAGAAAAAGTAGCGGTACCAGCTTGACCGATATGGAACATGCATAGACGACTGCGGCCATTTTCCATCGATCTACGGAAAGTAGGTATAGTGCCCAAACAAAGAAGAACAGCATCACGCCTTCAAAATGAAGGTTTCCCGTAAGTTCTATAATGACCAATGGATTCAAAAAGTACCAAAAAATAAGATGTGGCGAACGATTGAGGTTCTTTAAGAGCTTACGCCCGAAATAGACAAGACCGATATCGGCAAGTATAATAGAAAAGCGCATAAATAGGGTGGCGCCTAAAATGCTTTTACCCCCAAGAAAGGTGGCCAAGGCAAAAATCAGTTGATTTAAAGGCGGGTAATTACTAAAATTGTCGGCGCTTAAGGCGCCCATGCCTTGATGGAGTACTTCTGAATTATGAATGCCGAGTTCAGAATTCCGTATCAATTCGTCCGGCAGAAATAAATAGGGATTGACACCACTCAGCACCAGTTGCCCATCCCAAATAAAGCGATAGAAATCTTGCGAAAGGTTTGGGCTGGCAACGAGAAAAACCAATCGAAACAGTATGCCTATGGTCAACAAGAACTTAAAATTCCACTTTTCAAACTGAATGAGTTTGAAGCATAAAAAGAAGAGGGCCGCAAAAAGCAGCAATAATTTTATGAAATTCCCACGGTCTAAATGATACCCGAACGTGTAATAAAAACCCAAGCTTACGAGCATCAAAACAAGGGATACCCTATGCAGTTTTAAAAAGGTAACGAGTCGGTTGGGCATTTATTTTTTGTTTTCTCGAACGCTATGAAAAATAAGGAATTTAAATGAAATTTCTCGCTTTAGTAGCTTCAACAGGACTGATTCAAGGTTTGGTCAGGTCAAGTATTGAAAAGAAAACCTTGAAATAATCGGGTTATTTAGCGCGTAATAGGAAGGTCTTTTTAATAGGATGAATTCGCCTGATCTACAATTACAAGTTACGCTGTTTTTTTATATAGGCGGATATTTCACCGACCGGAGCCACCCAAATTTTGTTGGAAGGATCCACAAGGTAGGGTAGTAATTTTTTAAGCATCTTTACTTCAGTGGTCTGCCTGTTTTTTGAACCGATGTCATGCCCCGCAAGAATAAGCCAAGAGCCATCTTTCTTCGCTGTTTCGATCAGGTCTTTTATGTATTTGATATTTTTTCCGTCCATTTCAATGCCGGTAAGTTGAGATAGGTCGCAAAATGCCGGATCATTTGGGACTTCGTCCATCCAGGTTCTGCCTGAAACGAACTGATTTGCGACAATAGGCACATAACTTTTAGTATCACTTCCTCTACCGACAAAGGTCTGCCCGCAGGGGTAGGCGAATTCGGTAGGTGTTACGCCCAACTGTTCTTTTATTTTTTCATTGGCTTGGGCCAAGTCAGTACCTATTTGTGAAATCGAGTATTCTTCAAGTGCAGCTTCGCGAGACCATAAAAAGTTACCTGTACAAGGGTGAGTGAGGGAATGATTTGCGATTTCATGCCCATTTTTAACGGCCGATCGCCATCCTTCCAAATCTTCTTCAACCCGATAGGGCACTACGTAAAAAGTGGCCTTTATGCCATAGGCGTCTAAAAGAGGCGTACCAGTGGTAACTTGACTTTTTCGGCCATCGTCCCAAGTAAGGCTAACCGCCATGGTTTTACCTTCCGGCCATTGGAAGTCTTCCTTTTGGGCGAACGAAATTAGGGTTGTTAGGCTGAATAACACTATCAGTAAAGTACTTCTATGGAATTTAGTGTGGATTTTCATGGGCTTCTTTGACGTTAAGATTAAGAATGTCATTTGCTAGTGCTACTGTGAACAGGCATCTTATTTTTGGATGATAGCGTTGGCAAAATATTTCCTGTGAATACCTCTCAAATATAACGGATAAATGGACTAAACTTAAATAACAGACGTAAAAACTAAACGTACATTCTTTTACACTAGAAGAGCAAAAGCAAACTACCTCAAGGTCTTGTTCTGCTTAAATGGCTACAAGTCCGTGAGGTCGTTATTGAAGTAGTTTGATTTTGTTAGGCAAGCCATAGCGCATTTACATCGCTATAATCGAGCTAGAGTACTATACCCTGGCCGTTAATGACTTGGTAAACACAAAGCCGAATCCTAAAAACAACATCATATGAAAAGGAAACAGGCCGAAATCATTTAAAGGGATTGCGCTGTACATGCCAAAAAGAAAATATACCATAAGACCGAACTCAAGAATCATGTTCGGCGATAATTTTTTGGTCAGGTATTTGTTGCCTTTCCAGCTATCAGTTAGTCCGTTTAAATTGAACTTTGGAGTACGTACAAATTCGCTGCGTTTGCCCATGTGGCCTTCAAGCACCGCAATAGTATTATGTAATGAGAAGCCCATAGCAACCGAGAAAAAAGTAAAGAATACTTTAATGTAATCTACGAACTTATCAAAGTTGCTGCCCTGAATGCTTTTAAAGGTAAACCAGTAACATACAAATAGAATAATGGTACTTACTAAAAAGAAGCTGAGTGCGTCGAATACCCACGCCAATTGTAAGTAGTTGGCCTTAATGTACATGGCAGGTATGCTCAACAAGGCGACCAAGAATACACATAAGAACATTGAACTGTTCAAAAGGTGCATGACCCCATGAAATTTGGTCTTGAAAGATATGTTTTTGGCACTGACCACGCTCCATACCGATTTTCTGAAATTTTCGGCACCACCTTTATTCCATCTGAACTGTTGTGAACGTGCGGCACTGATGACTACCGGAAGTTCTGCTGGAGTCTCAACATCCTCTAAATATTTGAATTTCCAGTTTTTCAATTGTGCGCGGTAGCTAAGGTCTAGGTCTTCGGTAAGGGTATCGCCCT
>JBATIN010000200.1:0-4329 GCA_049667765.1 Flavobacteriaceae bacterium | reverse complement strand
CCCTATAACCTTAACTTTTTGGTCTATAAAGACACCTTGATCGAAGAGCATATTGCAGGTATCCCTGGTGATGTGTTTATTAAAGAATTTTTACCTAAATGTACAGAATCTGAAAAGGCACAATTGGCCAAAGAGTTCGTTAAATTTAACGAGCGTTGTATGATTCGGCTTTTGGGCGATATGAGATCGTACAATTACGTAATTGTGCCCACTCATGATTTTGACCATGTGGTGTATAAAATAAGGGCCATCGATTTTGACCAACAGTGTTTTGAGGGAAAATTAAAGGTATATCGGCCGCAATTCTTTAAGGAAAATTACATAATGGTAGAGATGGTACGCCAAAAACTATTAACAGATTCGGTGAATCAGTATAAATTGGAAGAACGGTCCATTGTCGCAAAACGAATACTCAGTTCTGGCAATAGAATTAAGAAACTTAGGTCGATCTGCAAAGCGGATACCATTTCGACACTAGAGAATATTGAACTTTTGAAAAACCAGATTTTCGACTTAACCTCGGATCTGGACTTTAAAAAATGCGAGACGATGGGTCAGGTATTGGACTTGGCCCTCGATTTTGTGAAACGTAACTATGAAAATATTAGCATGACCGAGATTATTGAGCAAAAGATAAAGCTTTGATGCGCTACACGCGGTACGCTATACCCTTAATGCTTTTCGCACTTTTCTATCCCTCAAACCACGTACCTTTTAACTAGCTTTTCTGTTCTTTGTTGAAATAAACTAGGTAATAGTACATCTGGCGCTCTTCGTCCCAGCCTTTTTCAACGAACTTCTGGGCAGACTCAGGGTTGATGAAATCGAGTTTTATTTGAATATTGGTGTCTAAGTTAATGACGTTCTTTATTTTTTTTCGAGCATCGGAAACTGCTTTGTTGGCAATATCAAAATTCGAGATGTCTTCAATGCTGTATTTTGGTCCTTTCTCTACTTTGTAATGTTTGAATTCTGGGATCAGCTCAGGATTTTCCATCACTTCGTTCAAAAAGTTGTTTTCTTCGAATGAGTCGTTTTTTGCAAAATGGTTGACCGCTCGGTTCATGAACAAAACTTCTTGCTGTTTGTCTTCAGCTGGCAGTACGACATCTTTTGCGAAATTTTGGCAGAATTTAAGGTAGTTTTTGGTGTAAAAATTCTCGTCGGCCAGGGCATCTACGCCTAAAAAATTCTCTAGCCAATACTTGGCATCATAACGGTTGCTATCGACAGAAAGCACTTTGTACCCTTCTTCTTTGCCAACATTGAAAATTAAGCAACCCTTGTCAAGTTTGTTTACGTTTATGCCCTGTTGAACTACAATATCCAGATCACTTCCTTTTTCTTGGAATTGAAGAAAATCGTGCTTCATTTCGCTTTTAAAAATACCTATGGCGTCTACTTTTTTGTTGTCTAAAAGAATACCCGTTAAGTAAGTGACGTATACTTCACCACTTTTGATATGCGGGTGATTTGATTGTTCGAATAAATGTGTCGCCAGTTTTTTTGAATTTTCGTGTGTTCTTGAAGGGTCTTCAAAAATTTGGGCCACATATTTGTATACCTCGTTGAATTCAACATCTACTTCATTGGTCAAGTGATAATAGTTCTCTTCTTTTTCACGAAACGGTTTAAAGAAATATTCTTTTAGCAAACCTGTGGTCTCATCATTTAAGGCAAAGGGCTGTGCTGAAAGAAAAACACCTTCATTTTTGTTTTTGTTGCCCACACGATGTAATGAAATGTTTTCGATTTGAGTAGGGTAGAGGTTGATCATGGGTTTGTATACTGCTTTTTAGATTATTAAAAGAATGATAAATGAAAAGGTTAAAAATGACGGTGTTAGGCACCTGCTGTAGAGGTCAGGAAAAAACCATTCTTGATATTTTTATCCTTGCTTCCTACGTGTAATTAATTCCAGTTTTCGTCAAAATCAAGGTCGTCGTAATTTTCAAAAGTATCGTCGAAGTCAAAAGTTGGGTCGGCTTCGAATTTTTTTTCCGGAGGCGATTCGGGCAGTTCGCCAAATCCAAAGAGGAGGTTTGGATATGTCTGGCCGTTTACATTTTCAACAATATCGGCAAGTTCAATAAAAAAGGTCCACATATTCAAAAAATCATAAACATAAATCAGTTTAGGGGTAACTTCACTCATAACATCTTCTAAAAATGTTTCGTTCATTAAACGAACATCGGAACCATTTTCGCTCATATCGAACAGGGCTATCTCTTCATCTTGTACCCATTGTTCGTCACAGGTATAAAATGAAGCCATTTCATTGCCTAAAAAGCCAAAAGACTGTGCTACAACATTGTGAAATTCTTCCATAGAACTACTGGCATCGATTTCAATATCCCTAAAGATATCTTCTTCCGCATCAAGAATTATACGAATTTTATAGATCATTCCGCTAGATTTTTGAATGTTGGCAAAGGTACAATAAATAGTGAAATACTACCGCTATTTAGAAAACCTATGTAGGGTATAGGTCATGCCCGCCAAAAGAAAAAAGGCACCGATTTGGTGGGCAACGCCCAGCCATAAGGGTACACCATAGATCAAGGTAAAAACCCCTAAAGCGAATTGAAGGCCAACAAGGATCAAAACAACATTTACCCCGCGGATTTGTTGATCGGTCAACTTACGGTTCCTTGTACGATACCAAATGGCAATGCAAAGCCCCACAACTAGATAAGCCAAGTACCTATGTACAAATTGTACCCCGCTTTTGCCCTCAAAAAAGTTTTTTAGCATCGGGGTCTGTTCTATAAAGACGGTTTCATGAATCAGTTTTCCGTCGCTCATTAAAGGCCAATGGTTATGTATAAAACCGGCATCAAGGCCCGCAACAAAGGCGCCCCAAACAATCTGAATGAGTAACACGATTAAGGTGCCACGTATTAGATTTCGAATTTTGAGATCGATTTGTTTTTTTTCAGGATACACAAGATCAAGGGCGACCCAGAAACTATAGGCAAAGGTCAAAAATGCGGTCGTTAAATGTGCCGCCAACCTAAAATGGGATACATCAGGTCTGTCAACGAGCCCGCTTTTTACCATGTACCATCCTAAAAATCCTTGAAAAGCTCCTAAAAGTAAGAGTATCACACATTTTTTGATTGTACTTTTGTCCAATCGCTTGGTGAACAGAAAAAAGACAAAGGGCAATATAAAGACCAACCCAATGAATCGCCCGATAACCCTGTGTAGCCCTTCCCAAAAGTAAATATCCTTGAAATCTTCTATAGTAAAATGAGAGTTTAGTTTTTCATACTCAGGATATTGCTTGTACAACTCGAACGCATCGTGCCATTCTTGTTGGTTCATAGGGGGCAAGGTGCCGCTAATGAGTTTGTAGTTGGAAATAGACAGTCCTGAATGTGTCAGTCTTGTGATACCGCCTACCAGCACCATAATAAATATTAAGAAACAGCCTGCCAACAACCAATAAATAATCGGTTTTTTAGATTTCATTTCGCATTCGTTGAGGTTGCAAAATTACTACACTAATCTTAATTTGTTCTTGAAAGTTCTTAATAGATCAACAAAAAAGGCCGTTTTATACAAACGGCCTTACTTCTTGAATTACTCGATAATCGAGATTTAAATGTTCCGAGGCTTGCTTCGAAATAAAAATAATATTTTTTCAAAAGCCTCGCGGGCTAGTCACAAGGTGGTCTGTTTAATTATTATTCGACTATAATAAACTCCGATCTTCTGTTTTGTTGATGTTTTTCATCGGCGCAGCTTTCCCTGGTATTACATTCGTTGGTCAATTTCGATTCACCAAATCCTACGCCTTTGAGCCTTTCGGAATTTATACCCCGCTCCACCAAGTATTTTACGGTGGCTTTGGCCCTTCTTTGCGAAAGCCTTTGGTTATAGTTTGTACCGGCCTTTGCATCGGTATGCGATTGCACTTCCACTTTAATATCGTTGAACAAGCCCATATATTCGATCACCTTGATCAAGGTGGCTTCTGCATCAGGTCGTATCTTAGATTTATCCAGATCAAAATACACAGGTTCAAGATTTAAGAACTTTACCAGATCGGTGCCGATCGGGGCACGGCGTATGGTTTTTTCCAAAGCCACTTCAATGTCCGAGCTGTCGTTCGCATTGACTACAGCGAACAATTTCTTGCCTTCATTATATTCTTCTTTGATAGCGATTATGGTGTACTTACCATCTTTGCAACTTCCTTCTAAGGAAAAAGAACCATTTTCGGCCGAAACGGTTTCCCCTATTACAGTATTACGGTCGTTTAACACGGTAAGCTTGGCGCCGGCCAAAGGATAGCCCGTTTCTAGGTCCTTTACAAACCCATCG
>JBATIN010000199.1:0-2939 GCA_049667765.1 Flavobacteriaceae bacterium | reverse complement strand
GTTTTACAGATTGCCACGTCGCTTTTATTTTTTCATTTTGGTTAAAACAATTCAAATGTTCCTTGAAATGACAGGAATTAAAAAGCCTCCTTTAAAATCAATTTGGCTAACGATTTTGCAGTTTTTGCGTAGCCTTCGCCCATTCTGCTCTCATTGCTAAAATTATTGCCGTATTGGTCACCTGGAGCATTTTCACTGGTTACTTCGGCCAGTACATTACTGCGGTTCGCAGATTCAACAAATTTTAAATTGGTGGTCACTTTTGCAGGTTGCTTCATGATGCCGGCATCCCAACCCGGGTAGGCCCACACCGTCTCTACGATCAAGGTGTATTTGGCATCGTTGAAGTTTTCGCCGAAAGTAATGCCATGGTCTTCATCAAAATAGCGGTTCATCAATTCTAAAAATTTCGGATTCCAGATAAGTTCTTTGCTCGTTGACCAAACTTTCTCCCAACTGGTTCCTTTGCCTTTTGTTTTTTCTTCAAGGTCGGCCGATCTTTTTGCGATGTATTCGGCTTCGGTAAAATTCTCCTTCATCACCTTCATATTGTCATACACGAACTCGACATTGACTTCTGTTTGGCCCTTCAGGTAATCAAAACCACCGTTTACGATTTTCATTTTTTGCGCAAACGTAGCGGTACAAACCAAGAGTGCGATTAGTGAAATAGTTGTTTTCATTTTTTAATATTTAAGGAATTAGTATCTATTTAATGACTTACAATGCGGAAAGTTAACACTTAAGTTTGATTTATTTTGTCATTGCGTGCAGCCTTTATAAAAATTTCCTAAGCCCATTTTAGACAGCTTGCCATGTCGCCATTAGCTTTTCAAATAAATTTTTAGGAAGGCATTTTGTAAAGAACTTAATCATCGATCGAGGTAAAAACCATCTGCCTGAATTTCCAACCGGTCTGGTCATCGACCTTACCTTGTGTCTGTTTCATGAGTATGCCGATGATGTTTTCTTCAGGGTCGGCGAAGTACTGCGTGTTGAAATAACCGCCCCATTCAAAGGTGCCGGAGCTTCCTTCTCCGCCTAAATCTTGCCCTCTTGAGGTCAAAACGCCAAAAGCGAGTCCGTAATCTTTGGCATCGCCCCCAAAAAGTTCGGCACTTTGGTTGCCCATAATACTACGAACGGTAGTACGGCTCAGAATTCGTTTTCCGTTCAGTTCGCCATTGTTAAGATACATCTGTAAAAAGGTAGCGTAGTCTTTGGCGGTGCTTGATAGTCCGGCCCCGCCAGAGAAAAAGCGTTTCGCCCCTTTTATGGGGTAATCGGTATCGTAAAAGGTAACAGGGTATTTTGTCCATTTTCCATCAGTTTTTTGTTGCACGGTAACCACGCGGTCGTACTTCTCTTTTGGTAGATAGAACCAAGTATCGTTCATGCCCAAGGGTTCAAAGAGCCGGGTACGTAAAAATTCATCAAAAGTCATCCCTGAAATTACTTCGATAAAATAGCCCAGTACATCAAGGCCTTCACTATAAACGTATGCTGAGCCTGGGTTGTGGTGCAAAGGCAGTTTTGCCAGCTTCTTCACACTTTCGCCTATTGAAATATTTTCGGTAGTGAACAGGTCGGTGATGCCGGCTTTCGCATATATCTTTTTAAAACGTTCGTCACTGTCGATTACCCCGTAGCCAAGACCGGAAGTGTGGGTCAACAGATGCCGTATGGTAATTTCATTTTCGGCGGGTTGGGTGGTATAGTTGCCGTCGGTTTCATTATAGGTGTCGAGTAGTTGCAGATTCTCAAATTCGGGAATGTATTTTGAAATAGGGTCGTCGAGTTTGAACCTGCCTTCTTCCCAAAGCATCATAACGGCCGTTGCGGTAATGGCTTTGGATTGGCTTGCAATGCGGAAAATGGTATTCTTGTCCATTGCTTTTTTAGAAGCATTATCCGCCATGCCATAGGCCTTGTGAAAAACGATTTTACCATTTCGGGCGATCAGGGCGACCGCACCGGGCAGTTGGTCTTGATCGATGTGTGCCTGCAGCATGGCATCTATTTTGGCAAGGCGCTCGGGTGACATGCCTACAGATACAGGTTGACCTTCTGAAAGTGGGGACGAGGTTTTTATCGATTTCGTTTGTGCGGTAAGGAAAATGGTCGTTAAAGCCAATAAAGCGGTGTATAATTTTTTCATTTTTGGAAAGATTTTATCCCATAAATATACTTAATATATAATCCGTTTCGGCCAATTCTGGCATTTGAGGAATTAGTAGTAAAATCAAATCAATCTTTCGTGATTTTTCCCAACAAACTTTTCTCGAACAACTTGAAAATTCTGGTGTATTCATCCGTCCAACTACTGGGTTCCACGAAACCATGTCGTTCTACGGGATATACGGCCATTTCCCAATTTTGCTTTTCCAACTCTATCAATCGTTGTGAAAGGCGAACCATATCTTGAAAATGCACATTGTCATCTATCATGCCGTGCATAATCAATAAATCGCCTTTTAATCCATCGGCAAAATATATGGGCGAGCTTCTTCGATATGCCAAACTATCGGTTGCAGGCGTATTCAAAATTCGTGAAGTGTATCCGTGATTGTAGGCCGCCCAATCGCCAACGGATCGTATAGCCGCGCCTGCCGTAAAAGTTTCGGGGGCATTGAACATGCCCATCAGGGTAATAAAACCGCCATACGAACCACCATAGATTCCTATTTTATCTTTATCGATTCCATACTCGCTTACTAAAAATTCGGCCCCGTCGACCTGATCAGAAAGGTCTTTTCCGCCCATATGACGATAGATTCCGGTACGCCAATCGCGACCATAACCGGCGCTGCCGCGATAATCGATATCCAATACCGTGTATCCATTATCGACCAACAGATTATGGAACATGTATTCCCTGAAATAGGAACTCCACCACTTATGGGCATTTTGCAAATAGCCGGCCCCGTGAACGAAAATTA
>JBATIN010000198.1:0-1908 GCA_049667765.1 Flavobacteriaceae bacterium | reverse complement strand
ATTAATAGCTTATTTAAAAGTTTAGTTTTATTGAAACATATACCTGTTAGCTATATACTTACTTTCATAAATCGTACCATAGTTAAGTATATTATCCACATTTCGGTAAATGGCTTAAAGTGTCGTTCAAGAAAATTCGGCCTCTAAAACTTATAGAGTCGTGTTATGTTGAAGCCGATCAAAATATCGCCCTTGAAAAAATCGTTTTGGTTGAATACGTAGTTTCTTTGTGGTACAATTCCATCATAATTCGATATTAGCAATTGGAACGCATGGCCTGCGGTAGAAAACTCTATGCCCAAACTTGCCCCGGGTTTTGGGTTGATGTCCACCCCGTCAAGTTCGGCATAATTGGTGAATGGTTGGCTGTAATCGAAAAGTATTGCTGTTTGAGGACTTATCTTGATCCTCCCGCCTACAGACAGCCCGAAAACATCGTTCTCCAAACCTGGTTCCACAAGATTAAAGTGCGATACGTTCGGGGCGACCTGCAACGAAAAATTAGGACTGAACCTTCGAGCGATACTGACTTGATGGAAAAAAGAGAAGCGGTCAGAATCGGTATTAAAAAGTTCCGCTTTTCGTGCATCGATAACAAAATTGCCGTAATAGGAAATACTGAATGGAACCTTGCCCGAACGGGTCTGCCTGAGCAGGCTCAATTTCATATTAAAATCTTGCATGCGATTGAACTTAACGGTGTTGAAACCGACCGTCAACCCATTGAAAAAAGCATAGGAGAGTCCAATGTGAATATTCCCGGGCGCCCAAATCCCGAAGAGGTCATTATTTCCGCTATTGACTACGCCGAATCGATGCTTTATCTGCATCTCCATGCTTTTTTTTCCGAAGAGCACATTGGTCGGGTTATCGATTATAAAGGAGCTTTCAAAGGCGGGGCGCTCCGGTTTGTCGGGAGTTTTTTCTTCTTCGATTTCTTGAAACCCTACCAAAACCGAATCTATCGGTATATTGGGAATCGTATCTGTTTCAGTTTCTTGTGAAGCCAAAAACAAAGGGAATATTGAAAGAGAAAGAAGAATCGTTTTTATATGTTTCATGTAGCTGGTATTGAAGATCAGTTATTCAGTGCGCCTTGCTCGATCCACCTTTGGACCAGTTTAATGTCTGCGGAAGGTAAAGATCCACTGGCCGGCATAATACTAGGATTTCCTAATAGCCGTTGATAAAGTACACTGGCATCAAGGCTGTCGGGAACAATATAAACACCGTTGACAATTGAAGTATAGGAAGTACCTTTTCTAAGGTCTATGGCAGGTTCAAGGTCTGGATGACAAGCAATACAGTTATTGGTAAAAATAGGCTGTATATCCAATGAAAAAGAAACGACAGTATCTTCCGGAAGTTCCTCATCCAAAATTTCGTCATAATAGCAGCTTGCTAAAAATAGCGTTATCAGGGTCAAACTCGCCCGATGTAGTACTCTTTGAAATCTTTTCATTCTAATTAATATCGAACACTTATTTTAAATAAAAGTCATCTCTGCGTAAAGCTCCGCGCTTTGAGCCCGTTTTGGACCACATAAATTACGAAACCCGCCAATGGTAGCGCTTTCGAGCGAGCATCTATTTCCAAGTGGACCCGTTAATGAAAACAGGGCATTTTGGCATACTATTCTAGTTATGTAAACTGATGATTTTCTGATGAACCTAATACAGTATGACTTTTAAACAGTGCAAATTAGTAATTGCGAATTCTGAATAAAATGATAAAAGTCATAATTAGCTTATGAATTCAATTCAAAACTGTTTCATGACCCAATTTGCTTAATGTGGCATGTTCAAACAAGGCCAAATTTTAAGCCATTGCTTCTTATAGATGGGTGTAATTAAATGTTGCAAGAAGCGTAAAACGATTTTGTTTTAGGATAAGAAGATAGTGGGTAGG
>JBATIN010000197.1:0-1898 GCA_049667765.1 Flavobacteriaceae bacterium | reverse complement strand
AATTACAACACCATTTTTTCTATTTCACAGACTAAAATTCCTTCGGCGCCTGCCATCTTCAACTCATCTATAACCTCCCAGAATTTATCTTTGTTGATGACCGTATGTACCGAACTCCAACCTGCTTCTGCCAAGGGCAAAACCGTAGGACTGCGCATTCCTGGCAACAAGGCTATAATATCGTTCAATCTGTCGTTAGGGGCATTTAGCAGCACGTATTTAGATTGTCTGGCCTGTAAAACCGATTGAATCCTAAATTGTAGCTTTTTTAGAATTGCTTTGCGCTCATCCGATATTTTTGGCGAAACCGCTAATACCGCCTCGCTCGTCAACATCACTTCAACTTCTTTAAGGTTGTTTTTAAAGAGGGTGCTTCCGCTTGAAACAATATCACAGATCGCATCTGCCAAACCAATATTCGGGGCAATCTCAACAGAACCGTTGATGATATGCAATTCTGCCGACACCCCTTTGCTTTGCAAATAATTTTGTACCGTATTAGGATAAGAAGTGGCAATGCGTTTACCTTCAAAATCGCTAACCGAGGTATAGGCTACCGATTTTGGCACGGCCAAGGAAACTTTGCATTTAGAAAAACCCAGTTTCACCGCAATCGCTATATCGCCTCCTTTTTCAACCAAAACGTTTTCACCGATAATGGCAATATCTACCACCCCGTCTCGAAGGTATTGGGGTATATCTCCATTTCTCAAATAAAACACCTCCAAGGGAAAATTTCTTGAAGAGGCCTTTAATTGGTCTTTTCCATTGTCGATAGAAATACCACAGTCTTTTAATATTTCGAGCGACTCTTCGTTTAAGCGCCCTGCCTTTTGAATGGCTATTCTAATTTTATTCATTTCGTATTGTTTGTGTTCGAACCATCAAAACGAGATAAAAGCAAAACCCGTTTGATTGCTCAAACGGGTTTTAAATATCTTGTAATACTACAATACATTTCTACCTCGCGTGAGCGCAAGCATTGAAATGATGATGTGTATTCTTGTTTTTCATTATGTTGTAAAAGTAAAACTAATTTTTAATTCTCAAAAGAAAACTTCAAAATTGAAGCGGGTTACCTTTGTTTTTTAATCAATACCCTTAATTATTGCCAAGTATCAACGGTAAACCTGAATCTCCGCTTCCAACAACAACTACTTTTGCATTTGGTGATTGTGCCAGTTGCAAAGTAGCATCGATACCTTTGTCTTGAAGTATTTTGTCGGTCAACGAGGCGCTTAAAATTCGATTGGCATCGGCCTTACCTTGTGCCTCAATGGTCACTTTTTCGGCTTCTTTCTGAGCGGTAACCAATCTAAACTCATACTCCAACGATTCTTGCTCTTGCTTTAATTTACGTTCAATTGCTTCTTTAATCGTTGCTGGTAAGGTTACGTCACGTACCAAAACTTCGTTTAACTGTATGTATTGGCCATCGACTATCTTTTTAGTCTCTTCATAGATTTCTTGCTGAATCGCATCTCGCTTGCTTGAATAAAGTTGTTCTGGGGTATATCTACCTACAACACTTCTCGCTGCAGAACGTATGGTTGGCAGTAAAACACGCTGCACATATTCCGTGCCCTTTTCTTGGTGCAATTTTCCCAACAATTCGCGCTTAGGTTCAAACCAGGCCGAGGCATCCAGTTTAATCTCTAAACCGTTGGATGATAACACTTGCATTTTTTCAAAAACCTCTTGCTGCCTTACTTCGTATATAAAAACTTTGTTCCATGGTGCAACGATATGAAAACCCTCGCCCATTGGAGGCTCGTCGGTAACTACACCCCCACCAAAAGTTTTATAAAGTACTCCGGCTTCCCCTGACCCTATGGTCACTGCCGATTTTGAGATAAGAATAACCAGTGCAATCAATACGAAGATGACCGGTAATGCAA
>JBATIN010000196.1:0-2493 GCA_049667765.1 Flavobacteriaceae bacterium | reverse complement strand
GATTTAGGCAAAGCTGTAAACTAATTTACTTTCTTATACAACATAAAGAGCACTTTGATTTCGATCAAGGTGCTTTTTTGTTGGCTTAGATTTTTGCATTTGATAAGAAATACCTTATTTTAGATTACAACAAGCACAAAAATGGTGGGAATAAAACCAAAAAAAGGAAAGCTGCTTATTGCCGAACCAACCTTAACCGGTGATGTGTCGTTCAACAGGTCAGTGGTGCTTTTAGCGGAACACAACGAAGAAGGTTCTGTGGGGTTTATCTTGAACAAACCATTAGATTATAACATTAATGATCTGGTTACTGAGATAAAACTCCCATTTCGGGTATATAACGGCGGCCCAGTAGAACAGGACAATCTCTATTTTATCCATAATGTGCCGCATTTGATCAACAATAGTGTCGAAATTTCGGATGGTATTTTTTGGGGCGGTGATTTCGATAGTGCAATACTACTTATAAACGAAAAAAAAATCACCGAAAAGGACATACGGTTTTTCTTGGGCTATTCTGGTTGGTCAAGCCTTCAACTCGATGCCGAACTATCATCAAAGTCATGGGTCGTTGTTAAGAACGATTATGAAAGTGCGATAATCTACAAATCGACGACAGCATTCTGGAAGGAAAAAATGATCGAATTAGGCGGCAACTACCTCTTATGGTCGAATGCTCCGGAAAACCCCAGTCTTAACTGATCGAGGTCAACCTTGCGGCAGTGTTCAACTTGGTCAGCAAATCTTTAGCAATAGTGCTACTAAAAGACTTTTTTCTATATTTTGTAATGGAGCGAATGCCTTGAATTGCATTCGTAGTAAACAACTCATCGGCCTTTTGTAGATCAAATGGTGAAATTGATGCTATTTCCATCGAATAATCATCCAAAGAACTTACAACCTCGATTACTTTTTTTCTAATGATACCGTTGAGGCATCCATCTTGGGTAGGCGGTGTTTTAATCACGTTATCGATGACCATAAAAATATTGCCGTTTAACGCTTCTACCACCTGCTTCCCTTGGTTTAAGAGCAAACAAGTATCATATCCGTTCTCTTGGGCAAAAATACTTCCTAAAACAGAGATGAGCTTATTGTTGGTTTTCAAGGTAGAGAGCATGTCGGGGTTAAGGTAGTGGTCTTTGTAGAGTTCTACTTCATAAGGTGCCTCGTATACCATAAAAAAAGGAGAATCGAGTTTTTCTGCCTCAATGACATACGAAATATCGTTGGTAAGCGGCAAGTAATAGCCGCCATCATTTCTAAATACCGAAAGGCGAACCCGTGATTTTTTAGTAAAATTGTTTGCCGTAACGGTCTTTAGTATTTCTTTCTCCAAAAATTCCATAGTAAATGTCATGGGAATTTCCATTCGAAGAATTCGCATCGAGGCCATCAACCTGAGGTAATGATCTTCCCAAAACATAATTTTCCCCTCTACTACCCGTATGGATTCAAACAAACTGTCGCCATAGCGTAGTCCTCTATTCTTGTGGTTTAGAAAAGTATCGTCGTCTTCGTGAAGTCTACCGTTAAAATTGACCATAAAAAAAGTCCTGATTTTTTATCAGGACCAAAGATAATTATTATTGTACTACGTATTATCTTGAACCTAAAACCTGCTTCAAATCAGCTATTTGGTTCGACCAGAGCATTTTCGCCTCGTCAACTTCGTCTTCTTCAGCAAAATCGGTGATGAAAAGAGAAACATCTTTGGTAATCTCATCTACAATGATTTTCATTTCAAAGAAGGTATTGTCATCGCTTTCTTCCCATGCGAATTTTACAAACTCATCACTTTTACGTTTAAGCATTTTCGCCTCTTCCTCAGAACCGTCCCAAATAAAAGTAAAAAGCTCTCCTCGAGAATTTACATTATCGGCAAACCACTCGGATAGCCCCGAAGGTGTCGCTAAATACTGATAAAGCATTTGTGGAGACGATTGTATCACGAACTCCATTTCAAACTTAACTTTGTCACTCATTTCAATTCTTGTTTACTTTGGGCAATATATATATTTATAGATGATAAAAAAATAAAATTTAGGAGAATAATTTTACAAAGGTAAGTTTGATGCAGACAAAATTAAACTTTATATTTGCAGCCGTTAAAAAAGCACTTAGCACTTTTTTAACCATAAGCTTCCATAGATTTTAGAGGCTTGGTTTGCGTATTGAACTAAAAGACACATTAAATACCTCATGGCGAGGTAGCTCAGCTGGTTAGAGCGTCGGATTCATAACCCGGAGGCCGAGGGTTCAAGTCCCTCTCTCGCTACAATAAAACCCTTTCCGTCAAAACGAAAGGGTTTTTTTATTTAAAAATAATTATTTGTATACGGTAATTTATTGTCGGAGGATTCCTATTCGCCGGCTGGCGGACGAGGGTTCAAGTCCCACACTCGCTGCCATAAAACCCTTTCCCCGAATACGAAAGGCTTTTTTTTGATTTACTCGCTATGGTTACTGTTTTTGTGCTGCGTAGTAATGCAC
>JBATIN010000195.1:0-2090 GCA_049667765.1 Flavobacteriaceae bacterium | reverse complement strand
CACTAAAACGATCGAGTTAAAGGGCCTGACCTTGATGCCGGGCATTATTGAAGGGCATTCGCATTTACTGTTACATCCCTACAACGAAACCGAATGGAACGACCAGGTGCTGAAAGAATCCCCAGTGGAACGGGCGATACGTGGTACGGTACATGCCGAAAAATCCCTTTTAGCAGGCATTACGACCATGCGCGACCTTGGTGCCGAAGGGGCGGGATATTCCGATGTCTATTTGAAAAAGACCATTGAAGAAGGCATCATTCCCGGCCCACGCTTGTTGGTCGCAGGGCCCGCAATTGTGGCCACGGGCGCCTATGGCCCCAAAGGGTTTCACGATGGGGTAACCGTACCCTTAGGTGCCGAACCCGTCAGCGGAGTCGATGAAGCCATCACCACCGTTCGCCGACAAATGGGCCAAGGTGCCGACCTCATAAAAATCTACGCCGATTACCGATGGACCCCTGGAGCCCTGAGCCAGCCCACTTTTTTACAAGAAGAAATAGATGCCATCGTAGCCACAGCCACCACCGCCGGCAAATATGTGGTCGCCCATGCCAGTACCCCCGAAGGCATGAAACGCGCCATAAAAGCAGGTGTTGAAACCATTGAACATGGCGACAGCGGCACCCAGGAAATTTTTAAGTTGATGAAGGACAAAGGTGTAGCCCTATGCCCTACTCTTGCCGCCGGTGATGCCATTTTACGTTACGGAGGTTGGAAAAAAGGAATTGACCCGGAACCGGAAAAAATAGTAGTAAAAAAAGAATCTTTTAAACTTGCTTTGGAATCTGGTGTCGATATTGTTTTTGGAGGTGATGTGGGTGTTTTTCCACATGGGGAAAATTACCGCGAAATGGAAATGATGGTCGAATACGGCATGAAACCTTTGGCAGTACTTACTTCAGCTACTTCGTTGAATGCCAAAGTTTTTCATTTAAATGATTTGGGCAAATTGGATAGCGGATTTCTAGCCGATATTATTGCCGTTGAAGGCGACCCTAGCAAGGATATTAAAAAAATGAGACAAGTTTCCTTTGTCATGAAAGACGGAATAATCTATAAGAATGAATAGCATACAAGAAGAAAAATATTGGTCTGACCGATATGCTGAAAACCAAATGGGCTGGGATATTGGGTACCCCTCTACCCCGATCAAAGCATACATCGACCAGCTTGACGATAAAACGATTTCCATTTTAATTCCGGGTGCAGGTAATGGCTATGAGGTAGAATACCTTTGGCGTCAAGGGTTTAAAAAGGTATTTATTATGGATATAGCGGAAATTCCTTTACATAATTTTCATGCGCGAAACCCTGATTTTCCTAAGAAGAACCTGCTTCACGAAGATTTTTTTGAACATCAGGCCCAATACGACCTTATTTTAGAACAGACCTTCTTTTGTTCGTTCGTACCGAATGATGCGAACCGAATGCAATACAGCACAAAGATGGCTTCCCTTTTAAAACCCAATGGAACGTTAGCAGGACTCTGGTTCGATTTTCCACTTTCGGAAGACATGGAAAAGCGTCCTTTTGGTGGAAACAAAGCCTTGTACCTAAAGTATCTAGAGCCCTATTTTAAAGTAAAAACCTTTGAAAAATGCTATAATTCTATCCAAGAAAGAAAGGGGAAGGAATTGTTCGGGATATTTCAAAAAAAATAAACGCTATTTTCTTTTCTTAAAAAAGGATAAAACAAATTCCCTTAATTGAAAAAACAAGTATAAAATTAAGGCGAATATACTTCCAAAACCTATAGGTATGATGGCTCCAAATGTAAAGGCCGAACCTAGCACCCAACCCAACAAATATTCAGATTTGTATAGTGGAATAAAGAAAGCCAATATAAATATAGACCCCATAACATAATCAATTGCATCAATATCATTCACAAAGAATACCGCAATTGAAATAGCAACCAAGGCAGCCGCAAGAAACCTAAGTATAACAGCTCGAAGGCTTTCTGAAGCGACCGATATTTCACTTTTATCTATTCTTTTATGAATGCGATAGAGCAAGAACCACGTAAAAAACGGGAGTACGATACCACCCAACCAATTGGGAATACCTGGTAAATCTCCATTTTGCAA
>JBATIN010000194.1:0-11046 GCA_049667765.1 Flavobacteriaceae bacterium | reverse complement strand
ATACGCCATCCGGTCATGGCAAAGGCCTTTGAAACTCCGTTTACGGTAATAGTTCGTTCGTACATGCCTTCTATGCCGGCAATACTCACATGGCCTCCCCTGAAATTAATATGCTCGTAGATCTCATCGGATACAATGAAGATATCTGGGTGCTTTCGTAATACTTTTGCCAAACCTTCCAATTCCGCTTCATTATACACCGAACCACTTGGGTTGCAGGGCGAGCTGAACCAAAGCATTTTTGTTTTGGTCGTTATGGCTGCTTCCAGTTGCCCCGGAGTCATTTTGAAGTCCGTATCGATACTGGTCGGTACTTCAACTGGCACTCCTTCGGCCAGTTTTACGATATCGCTATAACTAACCCAATAGGGGGCTGGCAAGATTACTTCGTCTCCATGGTTCAACATGCACATGGCTACGTTTGCCAAAGATTGTTTTGCACCAGTAGATACGACCACTTGGTTTATTCCGTACGTTAAATTATTGTCGCGTTTGAACTTGTTGGCAATGGCTTGCTTTAAATCAGCATAACCATCTACTGGAGAATAACTGCTATAATTATCATCGACGGCTTTCTTTGCTGAATCTTTGATGAAGTCGGGAATATTAAAGTCAGGTTCGCCTAGACTGAGGCCAATGATATCTTTGCCCTGATTTTTTAATTCCCTTGCTTTGGCGGCCATAGCTAGTGTGGCCGAAGTAGACATATTGTTTATTCTTTCGGAAAGATGATTTTTCATTTTTAAATGTGGTTAATTGTAATGTAAACTAGGCTGCTTGCCCAATTCCCTCAAATGTTTGAAGTGCGAAATTATAGCTTTTCTGGTAGTTTTATATTCGTTGTAAGGCAAATTAAATTCTTTGGCCGTCTGTTTCACAATTTTGGAGATTTTTGTGTAATGTACGTGACTAATATTCGGAAAAATATGATGCTCTACCTGATGGTTCAGACCACCTGTAAACCAATTGACAATCTTGTTTTTAGTGCCAAAGTTAACCGTAGTGAACAATTGATGGATGGCCCAAGTATTTTTCATGGTGCCGTTTTCGTCAGGTAAAGGTGTTTCGGCCTCATCTACAATATGGGCCAATTGAAAAACAACACTTAAAATTACCCCTGCAACATAGTGCATAATGAAGAAGCCAAGCAATACCTTCCACCAGGCAATATCTATAAATATTAGTGGAATAACGATCCAAATGGTAATATAGAGTAATTTGGTTATAACCAAGGTACTCCAGTTAATCGCCGCACTAGGCAGCTTTCCGTAAGAAAGTTTGCGCTTCATGTAGCGGTACATTTGTTGAAAGTCGGTGGTAATAGCCCAATTAAAGGTCAGTAGACCATATAACAGTAAGGAATAGTAGTGTTGGAATTTATGATGTTTTTTCCATTCGGTATGCTGTGAAAATCGCAAGATTCGACCTGCCTCCATGTCTTCATCGTGATCGTGTATATTGGTGTACGTATGGTGCAGTACATTGTGCTGAACCTGCCAATTATACACATTTCCGGCCAAGATATAAATACTGCCCCCCATCAATTTATTGACCCATTTTTTGTTGGAATAGGAGCCGTGATTGCCGTCGTGCATTACGTTCATGCCAACACCGGCCATGCCGATGCCCATAACAATGGTCAAAAGTAGATTTGCCCAGTTAGGAAGCCCCAAGGTGAGAATTAGAAAATAAGGGGTCAGGAACAATGCGAACATAATGACTGTCTTTAAATGTAAGCGCCAATTGCCCGTTTTTTTTAGATGGTTCTCCTTAAAATAATCGTTTACCCTCTGGTTCAGGGTCTTGAAAAACTTGGTCGAATCTTTTCTTGAAAATCGAATGGTGTTTTGGTCCATATGGTTTGAACTTTACATTTTTAAAACGCTATTGCCCTTTTTGTGCTTTATTACTTCTGCCAAAGGAGATTTTAGCGAAACCGAATATATTACTTTTGTAAAATACAAAGATACAAATGAAGGCAGAAATTATTTTCCAATATTTTCCCAAATTATCAGAAAATCAACAAAAGCAGTTCTTGCAATTAGAGGAGCTTTATAAAGATTGGAACCAGAAAATCAATGTTGTTTCAAGAAAAGATATTGAAGAACTATATGTGCGCCATGTACTTCATTCACTCGGTATTGCTAAAATACAACGATTTTTGCCCAATACATCGGTGCTGGATGTAGGTACAGGGGGTGGTTTTCCCGGGGTGCCTTTGGCGATACTTTTTCCTGAAACCAAGTTTACCTTGGTCGATGCGATCGGAAAAAAAATAAAAGTGGTAGATGAGGTGGTTGATGGTCTTGGGTTAAAGAACGTTAAAACTGTTCACGCAAGGGTAGAGGAACTGTCTGATCAATACGATTTTGTTGTAAGTCGGGCCGTTGCGGCCATGCCTACTTTTGTAAGATGGGTCAAGGGGCGTATAAAAAAAGAGTCAGTGCACGAACGCCGAAACGGAATACTTTATTTAAAAGGGGGTGATTTAACCGAAGAGCTTGCGGAATATAAAACGGTGGAGATTTTTGATCTTGCCGATTATTTTAAGGAAGAATTTTTCGAAAGCAAGAAAGTGGTCTATTTACCAGTAAAATTCAAAGGCTAAGTTATAAACTAAGCATGCTCAAATATGAGTTTCTGCATTTTTGCGCATAAGCCTTCAGCATGTCATAAAATAGAGTCAACCTAGGTTTCATTGAGTACTTTTGTTCTGTTGTGGATATTTGTGTTTTCATGATTTCTATGGATTGATGACGTTCAACAAATTAAAGTTACGTAGAATTTACAATTACGTAACGTTAAATTTACATTAATATTGTAATGTATTGGTTTTCAAGTCTTAAAAATTTTTAAAATCACTACTCCTCGCATGCAAAATCAATCGGTTTAAAGATGATTTCGGTATTTACAAATTGATCAAGGTTAAATTCCTTTCCTATAGCGCCTAAAAGTTCGCCTTCGCAATTATGTACTGGAATGGCCGAATTGGCCTTGGGGTCGCAATGGGAATATAGAAAAACTACTTGGCCCTCAAAGTCGGCTTGGGTTATGTAATAATACTTGGCATTTTCAGATACGTCGCGTTTACGCGTGGTGATTTCGCCTTTTAACCATTCTAACTCTTCTTTTGGATCGGTGGTGCCGCAAATGTCATTCAATTTGTCATTGGTGTCCGAACATGAAAACAGGCACAAAACCATTAATAGTAAAAATGCATCTTTTTTCAAACTGGTTTTCTGTTAAAAAGGTTTGCGATGTTCAACATAACGATACAAGGGGGTATTGCTGTTCGCTATTTAGTTGGCTAACATGAATTTTTAATAATTATTGTTCTTGGAAGATCGTTTTTTGCAGCAGAATTACGTCGCTACGCCCTGTTTGTTTTGAGAAAACCTTGTTTAGGTGGGATAACAACAATAAAAAAGAGGCTGTTTAAAAAGCTAAACATTATGTCATTCAGAAAGTATTGAGTATTCAATTTACTGATTACTAATCTTTTAATGATTGCCTCATTCCTCGCAATAACGTATGAAAATGCTATTTTAAACAGCTTTTTTTGAAAAAGGTGTGCTTATTCGCTCCAAGGAGGTACAACCCCGTTTGATCGAGCGTAAGCTATTAATTGGCCTTTATGTTCGCCATTGTGTTCCATCATAGCTAATAGTCCGCCTAGTTTATTCATTTTGGCAAAACCGAAATCGACCTCTTCATTGAATTCGCTATTTTCTACCTTGGTAATTACATCGAGTACGAATGCATTTGATTTTTTAAGCGCGGCTATTACCTTACTTTTGCCAGTAATTTGGCCCAAGCCCATAACATCAACATCTTCCGGTGGGGCAAAGCCCATTTTAGATGCCAGGTAATAATTCGCACCTGCTACATGTAACAATGCTTCACGAACAGAATTTACGCCTTCCATTGGGCGCCAATCATACTGTTCTTCAGAAAAGGCTTCGGCCAATTGTACTACTTGTGCTTGATTGCCTGATAATACCCCTTGAATCGTTGATTGAGTTAAATTGTCTTGCGCGTAGGTCATGACACTTGTTACTAGCGCAAATCCCAGTACTAGATTTTTAAGTTTCATAAGTTTAGTTATTTAGTGAATTGTGAATTTGTATTCAATAAAATTAACCTAAAAACGGATACCGATAATTTTCGGGAGTTACAAAAGTCTCCTTGATCAATCTTGGTGATACCCATCGTAAAAGGTTTTGAGCAGAACCGGCCTTGTCATTAGTGCCAGAGGCTCGAGCCCCGCCAAAAGGTTGTTGGCCTACCACTGCCCCTGTAGGCTTGTCGTTGATATAAAAGTTTCCGGCACAGTTTTGCAGGGCTTTGGTCGCTTCTTCAATGGCATATCGGTCGGTGGACAAAACAGCACCTGTTAGGGCATATTCCGAGGTACTATCAATTAATTTTAAGGTCTTTCCCCAGTCTTTATCTTCATAAACATAGATCGTAACTACAGGGCCGAACAATTCGGTTTCCATAGTCGTATAATGTGGATCAGTAGTTAAGATGACCGTTGGTTCAATAAAATAACCCTTTGATTTATCGTATTTGCCACCCGCTACAATTTCAGCAGTTGCATCTTTTTTGGCCTGGTCGATATATTTGGCTAATTTATCAAAAGAGCCTTCGTGAATTACCGCCGTGATAAAGTTCGACATGTCTTCGGGCGAACCTGGTTTCTTAAACGACTTGATATCTTTTTTGACCAAATCCAAAATCTTGTTCGACGTGGATTTGGGTAGGTAAACCCGTGAAGCCGCACTACATTTTTGTCCCTGAAATTCAAAGGCCCCTCGTACAATTGCGGTTGCAACTTGTTCGGGTTTTGCGGTTGGGTGCGCCAAAATAAAATCTTTTCCACCGGTTTCACCAACAATTTTAGGATAGGTTTTGTACTTATCTATGTTGTTTCCGATCTGTTTCCATAGTGCCTTGAACACTGAGGTAGAACCTGTAAAATGGATTCCTGCAAAATCAGGACTATCCAATACTGTTTTGGTAATCATTACTGGGTCTCCATAAACGACATTGATCACCCCATCAGGCAGTCCCGCTTCTTTAAAGACGTCTACGATTACTTTTGCCGAAAAAATTTGGCTATCACTAGGTTTCCAGACCACCACATTGCCCATCATGGCGGCACTTGCCGGAAGATTTCCTGCAATGGCCGTAAAGTTGAACGGGGTAATGGCATAGACGAATCCTTCCAACGGTCGGTATTCGACCCTGTTCCATATGCCCTCGGCCGAATCGGGTTGTTCTTCGTATATCTGCGACATGTACTCCACATTGAACCTAAGAAAGTCGATAAACTCACAGGCTGCATCAATTTCGGCTTGGTGAATGGTTTTCGATTGGGCAATCATGGTCGCGGCATTGATCTTGTCGCGATAGGGGCCCGCGATCAGTTCTGCGGCTTTTAGGAAAATAGCGGCACGCTGCTCCCAACATAGGTTTGCCCATGCTTCCCGAGAATCCAGTGCATTTTTAATCGCCTTGCTTACATGTTTTTTTTCGGCCAAGTGATAGGTGCCTACAATATGTTTGTGATCATGTGGCGGCGACATAGGTTTAGTATTTCCTGTTTTAATTTCTTCGCTGCCAATATAAAGTGGTACTTCTACATTGCCCTTATAGTAGGCTTTGTACTGTTTAAGCACTTCTTCGCGCTCAACGCTGCCAGGGGCGTAACTTTTTATCGGTTCGTTGAATGCTGTTGGTACTTGGAAAAATCCTTTACCCATGATCGAATGTTTTTTAAGTTTAAGATAGATTACAAAGGTAAGTCTAGAAAACCAAAATAAAAAGGGAAAGTACGGTCCTAAGCCAAGATTAAAGTGTAGTAAAGGAGTAATCCGTTTTTGAAGGGTCGTTACATAGCAAAAAGCATGTTGTCTTAAGGGTAAATGGTTTACCCATTGACAAAAAGATGCTTTGCAAAATCTGTTTTTGCAATACCCTAAATTGTCTGTTTAAAATAGTAGTTTTAACTTAGTTCAAGGCAAAAGGAGCACTATATTTAAAGGTAGGAATATAGACCCTGAACTTTTCAGCTGAGCTGATATTGACCATATTGAAATGACCTTTCATGGCACCAATTGGAGAGGCCAAAAGACAACCAGAATTATAGGTATGCGAATCACCAGGTTTAATGACCGGTTTTTTGCCGATAACCCCTTCGCCGTCCAAGGTTTCCATTTCGTTGAGTGCATCGTAAATATCCCAGTGGCGAGAGGTAAGCTGCACCGGATTTTTACTTTGATTCTCGATGGTAATCGTATAGCCGAATGCGAAATGCATTTTGTAGTTTTTGAAGAACGTGCCTTCAAAACTGGTCTGTACGGAAATCTTTATGCCTTTGGTTACCTGTGTAATCATGGTTTTTGGTCTAAAATGTAAAAATGTTCGCTGCGAAAAAAATGATCATAAAAAACATTGCCAATATAAAAAAAATCGAATTTAAAAATAGGTATTTAATTATTGTTTTAAAAATACCTTGACCATAAAAAACTTTCATGGCGTAAAACAAATAACTCGCAAAAATTGTTATAAAAAGCCAATTAAGGTCTTTGTCAAAAATAGAACGTATCAAATAGCTAATAGTGAGCAAGATAAACAACACAGAGGTACTATGAAAGCTAAAGATCATATGATCGGTATAATTGTATTTATTTCTGATGTATGCCAGCCAAATGAAGATGGTGAACAAGGGCAAAAAGAAAAATATTGCAAAAGGCAACTTCGATATAGACTTGGTTATGAAGGCACTTGGCTGCTTTAATGCCCTAGAAATGCTTCGGGCCACATTAAAGGCCGATTTGTTTTCCTTAGTAGGTGGTATATCATATTTTGTTTCTATGGCCGAAAAATCATCCACGACTTTCTTATCCAATAAAGCACCGAATAGTTCTCTTTTGTCAAAAAATCGTTGAAGAAAACTGCTATTGTCTTTTATAATTTGTTGGTAATGCGATTTTGGGTCGGCCAACATCACCGAGTCTTTTCTGGCTATGGCATTGGCGATGCCGGTCAATTCAGGGATAGAATCTAGGGCCGACATAATTTCAGGGTCTACTTCATCTGTATTAATATTAAGATCTATAATACCTTCTTTGACATTAATATTTTTTAATTCATCATTAGTGGAAATACGGTCCAACCCTGAAAAATCCCCACCAAGGGTTAACATTAAAAAGTAGATAATCGTAAGGCTCAATAAAAACCGAAAGGGATTGGTATAGGAAACCCGTTTTCCATTAATGTAATCACTGGTAATTTTTCCCGGACGAAGCAGCATGGCCGATAAGGTATTCAGTAATTTAGAGTCGTAGGAAATCAATGTCGCGAAAAACTCATCGAAAAAGTCCTTTATGGAAAGTTTTTTGGTGCTGTTGGCCTGTGAGCAATTCGGGCAATATCTATCGCTGATATCTAGAGGATGACCACAATTTCTGCATTCAGTGCCCCTATACTGCAATTTATAGCGTCCGGCGAAAGGAACGACCTGTTTGTCTTTGCCCATTTATTCTTGTTAAAAGAATAAATATACGCTAATTGCTAATATTTTGAGAATTGACCGAGCCTACACCAATTATGCTATCGTACAGCTCTCCAAAATTACGGTAGTACACCAAAATTAGGTAGGTGTTTTCGGTAAAATGAAAGTTGCCCGAAACGCTATTCAAGTCAACCTCACCATTTTCGCTTTTTATCGCGTAATTGTAATTATAAAAACCTTGTTTCATTTTTATCGTGGCCTCCATCATGCCATTATCTTCATTATAGGTCATTTTATTTTCTTCGGTAAGGCCATAGTTGTTATACTTTCCAAATATAAAAACATCGTCTAGTCCAAGCTGTTCTGAATAGGGTAGGCTGAAATGCACATTGGTATATTCGGCCTCACGTGAAATGTCGTCACCTTGCAAAGTGCGTATTACAAAATCGCCATTGATATCGGGAAAATACGTGTAGGGCCTATCGTTTCTAAACATATCCGCAAAGAGATAATGGTGGTAGATATCCTTTAATTCTATATGTGAAATGGCCGAGGTGGGCGCCCTTAGATCTTTGGTGTCGAAATTGAAGTATTCATTACCGCCATAAAAACTGGTTTCATTATTGTACTTGTACACCAATTCGTTGCCCAAGGTAAATTGTGGTTCTATGTTGTATATTGCGGTAGGCCAGTAATAATTTTGGAGGATGGCCACCTTCACTTCCTTTTTTGGGTTTACGACTTGATAATTTGAGGTGTTGATACTGAATTGTATCACCTGTTTTTCGTTGATATAATCAAAATCGCGTGAACGTTTAACCGTACCTCCAACTATTACGCCATCGGTATATACTACGAATCTTCTTGAAAATTGAAGCTCATAGCTATTATTATAAACTTCTATGAGAAAATTTCCGCTAACCCGAAAACTTACATTTTCATTCGGAAGGGTCAAGCGATAATTTGAATACGGCTGTAAGGTGTTATAACTGTTACCGTAATCTATGATGCGTTGATTGTCGACCCCGCTTAAATATTGTGATTTGAGTAGGGAGGAGGGCGTCCAATCATAATTGCAATGCACTATTTTATAGTAATAATCTTGTTCGCTTGCCGTAAGATCATCAAATTCTAGGTGCATCGATTCCCCAAGCTGAATGATCGGAAATTGATCTCCTGTAGGGCCTCGAAAGACAATCGACTTTATATTTTCGGGTGCGTCTAACTCAACTTGAACCTGCGAAAAGAGCGAAGGGGCAACAAGAAGTATGAGGATTTGAAAAGGTTTTATGCGCATGAATCCGCTATTTTTTAGGCAAAGGTAAACAAAAAGCATACCGAACAAATTTACTTCGATGTACGGTCCAAATTTATGGGCAATAATTATGAAAACTATTGTTTAAGTACTACTTTTGCTCCAAATTTTTATAACCTTAAGGTCTACAACTATTATGTCAAAAGACATCAGGATTAAAAAGGGCTTGAACATAAACCTTGTCGGCGCCGCAGAGCAGACCACTTCAAAAGCAGTTTTAAGCAATGTTTACGCAATAAATCTTAGTGATTTTCATGGGGTAATCCCCAAGATGCTCGTAAAGCAGGGTGCTGAAATAAAAGCTGGCGAAGCGCTTTTTTACAATAAAAACTTTACTGACATGATGTTCGTCTCACCGGTTAGTGGCGAACTTATAGAAATTGAAAGAGGGGCTAGAAGACGCATTTTAAGCTTGAAAATCTTAGCCGATAAGACGCAAGAAACGATAGCGCATTCCAAATTCGATTTTGAAAAGGCTTCCGCTCAAGAAGTAAAAGCATATTTGCTAAAAGGTGGATGTTGGCCTTTTGTAAAACAACGCCCTTATGATGTAGTTGCTGCGCCGAATACCTCGCCAAAAGCAATCTTTATTTCAGGATACAGTACGGCACCATTGGCCGCTGATCTTGACTACGTGCTACAAGGCAAAGAGAAAGAACTACAGGCCGCTATTACCGCTTTGGGCAAATTGACGCCCGGTAAGGTACATGTTTCTGTTGGAAAATCATCTAAATCCCCGCTCGCAGGGTTGAGCGGTACGGTAGTACATAAAGTTTCGGGCCCGCATCCCTCAGGATTGGTGGGTACCCAAATTAATAAAATAGATCCGATCAACAAAGGGGAGTTGGTCTGGACGGTAAATGCACAAGATCTGGTCATTATCGGCGAGCTTTTGCTGACCGGCAAATTCAATGCAGAACGAACCATCGCCTTGGCAGGGTCATCGGTAAAACAACCAAGATATTATACGACCAAAATTGGCACCGAAATTTCTACCTTTTTATATGCTAGCGGTGTGAATACCGATAATTTTAGAGTGATAAACGGTGATGTGCTTACCGGGAAAAAATCAAAACAAGATGGGTATCTTGGCTATTACAATACTACGGTAACCTGCATACCTGAAGGCGATGATTATGAGTTATTTGGATGGAACAAACCGGTCTTTAATAAGGTATCGGCCACCAGGGCATTGACATTTTCATGGCTACAGCCCAATAAAAAATATGATTTGAATACCAATACCAATGGTGAGCACAGGGCCTTTGTGGTAACTGGAATGTATGAAAAGGTTTTCCCCATGGATATTTACCCCATGCAATTACTTAAAGCATGTTTGGTCAAAGATTTGGACGAGATGGAACAATTGGGCCTTTATGAGGTGGCCCCAGAAGATTTTGCCTTAACCGAATTTGTCTGTGTTTCAAAACAACCGCACCAAAAAATTATTCGTGAAGGATTGGATCTATTACTAAAAGAAATAGGATAAGATGAGCGACAAAAGATTGACGTTTAAGAAAAGACTGCACATATTAAAGCACCATTACAGAGGTAAGAAAATGGCACCTGCATTCAATGCGTTGCACACGTTTCTTTTTACCCCTGATGAAACCACGCATAACGGGTCCCACATTCGCGCGGCCGATGATTTGAAACGAACGATGAACACGGTAATCATGGCTTTGGTCCCTGTTTTGATATTCTCAATGTTCAATGCAGGGTATCAACACTATTCGGCCATTAATGGTTTTCCACAAGACTTCTCTGTCATGGAGCATTTCTTGACCTGGGATAATTTTTGGATCGGAATCATCAAAGTTTTGCCCTTAGTGGTAGTTTCCTATGGTGTAGGACTTTTGGTGGAATTTATTTTCGCGGTTATTAAAGGACATGAAGTGGAAGAAGGGTACTTGGTAACAGGTATGTTGGTACCTTTAATCGTGCCTATTGATACACCGCTTTGGATGTTGGCAGTAGCCGTCGTTTTCGGCGTAGTCATTGGAAAAGAAGTTTTTGGGGGTACCGGAATGAACATCCTGAATCCCGCACTTACCATTCGTGCCTTTTTGTTTTTTGCTTATCCTACTTGGATGAGTGGTGATAAGGTGTGGGTACATGGTGCCGTTGAACGTTCCAATGAAATAATAGCAGGTGCAAATGTAGATGCTATTTCGGGTGAGACTATTTTAGGGTTTTTGGCCCAGAACAAGTG
>JBATIN010000193.1:0-5155 GCA_049667765.1 Flavobacteriaceae bacterium | reverse complement strand
ATTCAAGAGAGGAGCTGGACAATGCGTTGCGCGCCAGCAATATTCTCTTTGGTAAATCAACTTCGGAAGACTTAAAGAAACTCAATGAAAAAACATTTTTAGAGGTGTTCGATGGAGTTCCGCAAGCTGAGGTCGACCGTGCCGAACTCGAAAACGGTCTCGATATGATCGGTGCCCTAGCAGATAAGACCGGGTTTTTGGCCTCGAACAGTGAAGCGAGGCGCGAATTGAAACAAAATTCCATTTCGGTGAACAAAGAAAAGGTGAAGGAAGACTATGCCATTACCAATTCAGACTTGATCAATGATAAGTTTGTGCTTTTGCAGCGCGGTAAAAAGAATTATTTTGTTTTGGTCGTGAAGTAAATTACCTCGGGCAAGCCCACAAGGCAATTGAAAAAAAATATTTTGATTTCGAGGCAAGCCTCGGAACATAAAAATCTTGAATAGGGAGTAAATTACCATGGAAAAAAGAAAGATCTATAAAACGGAGTTAGTGCAAGAAATAGGGGCGTTTTATGGAGCACTTTTAACAGACTATGACCGTTTTTCAACCATCAAAGACCATTTGAGTGCCTTGGCTTCCAGAATGTGGGAAGGGGTACAGGCAGAAAATAAGGCCGTTTTAAGTGAAATCGCCAATTATCATTGGGATCATTTAGGCAAAAGCGCAACTACTTTAAAAAAAGCAGCACTAACGGAAGCCGACTGTCAAAAGGCTATAGCAAATGAATACGGTTTTCGCCGCTGGACCGAAGTACAGCATGTCACTATTCCCTATAATATCCCTTTCGAAAATTTGGTAGACGCCATGCTTACAGGTGACCTTGAACAGGTAAAAAGTACACTAAGCGAAAACAAGGATTTGGTCAATATAAAGTCGAACTATGGACATCGGGCAACTCTTTTACATTATGCAGCTAGTAATGGAGTAGAACTTTGGCGGCAAAAAGTACCCATGAACCTTCCCGTGATACTAAAGTACCTGAGCGATCAAGGGATTAACAAGAAAGCAAAAATGAAGGTGTACAATGGGGAATACACGGCCACCGAATTGTTATTGTCAAGTGCGCACCCCTTTGAAGCCGGACTAATTGATGAATTGCGCCCGTTGTTCTAGGGCAGAAGCCAATAAATTGAACTTTCACACGTTAGGTTTAAGAATCCCCTTAACTTATAGTATATGCGCAATTATTTTATAGTTACCCTTTTATTTATTGTTTTGTCAGGATGTAGTAAAATCGATGAACTTACTAAGTTCAATATGGATTATAAACAGCAGGTAACAATTCCGTCTTCTACGGGTATAAATCTTCCTTTTGATATGTTTACCCCAGATACGGAGACCAACTCGGAATCGGAGTTTTCAGTAAACGACACTAGAAAAGATTTGATCGAAGAAATTAAGCTCATTAAACTAGAGTTGATTATAAATTCACCGGAAACCGCTGATTTCAGTTTTTTAGAGTCTATTGAGGTGTATATTTCTGCCGAAGGCCTTGATGAGGTAAAAATTGCCGACCAAACCAATATTCCAGAAGATACCGGAAATGTTTTACAATTGAACACCGCAGATTTGGACTTAAAGGAGTACATAAAAAAAGACAAGTTCAACCTTCGATTGAATACCGTTACCGATGAATTGATCAGTCAAGATCACGAACTAGCCGTAAATTCTACCTTTTTTGTGGATGCAAAAATATTGGGTATTTAAAAACAATGCCTTAAAGCACCATTAAATTACAGCCCCGAATGTCGGAATGGTCAAAACGGCCCAGAACTTCAAAACGTCCATCGGGGTATGCTTTTCCAAGATCTTGTGTAGCAATAAAGGCACACGAGTTGAGGTTGGCCAGGTCAATAACATTTATACCGCCAGTTTTGTTTACGTAGCCAGAAGATAGTGGGTCTTCGGTATCACGTATAATAATCTTCATCCAAGGAGGGCATTCAAAAAGACCATCACCTTTTGAATAGGCTTGAGATAAAAGCTCGGTCATACCATACTCAGAATGAATCTTTTCAACCCCAAAACCTTTACTTAATAGCTTATGAAGCTCTCTTCGAATCAGTTCTTTTCGCCGGCCTTTCATGCCGCCGGTTTCCATTACAATGGTATTCATTAATTGAAGTTTGTTTTGTTCGACAAGGTCTAGCAATGCAAAAGACACCCCAATGAGCAGTACATTTTTATTTGATGCTTCCAAGGCGATTAAGGTATTGACCAATTTTGCGGTATCATCGAGGTAAAACCCGCTTTCGGCATGTTGGCTAAGCTGAATAAGATCATCCATCATGTAGATTAAAGAAGATCCTTCACGCTCTAAGTACGATGGCAATAGGGCTAAAATACAATACTCTGAAACTGGGCCATAAAATTCATTAAAGCAGGTTCTAAAGCTTTTTTCGTAAATGCTTAAGTCTTTTATGTAGTGATGACTGGTGGTATTTCCGGTAGTTCCGCTACTGGTAAATACGTGTTCAAAAGAAGGTTCACCTGATATTATCGTTTTTGATTTAAAGAAATCAATGGGGAGAAAAGGAATGTTCTGTAATGAGCTTACATTGGCTTCGGTTCTGCCAAGAAGGCTGCAAAACCTGCGATAAACTTTATTCTGACGGTATTGAATCGAAAAGACTTCCAAAGCCTTCGCTTCGAACTCCTTTTCGCCTTGTATTGATAAAATTGAATTGAAGTCCATTGAATACAAAGTTATGCAAACAAGGGAATAAGAAATTTAAAAAAACACCCCTTTTGCCCAATGATGCGCAAAAGAGGTTTAAAAATTTTATAAATAGGGGTTATTTAACTACTAGTTTTCGAGTTACTGTTCTTTTGCCTTCGTATACTTGCAAAACATATACGCCCGGTACCAAGCTCGATATATTTAGTGCTTTGCTAGCGATTCTTTCGGTTAAAACTACCTCGCCGAATACATCGTAGACCACTATGTTTTTTGTATCGTTGGTCTTGCTTACCAAATAGACCGTACCGTCATAAACCGGATTGGGATATAACTTAAATTCAGCTATTTCGTCGTTTTTCTGATTTTGAAAGTCCTGGGGTTCTTGCGACGATAGCACAAGTGTGAACACCATAAACAGTGCAGTGTAGATTAGCTTCATAGGTTATTGATTTGGGATCAACAAAGTAAAGATAATGAAAGAGATTACTTACGCCTTGAAAATGTTGTGAAACTCGACCAATTGTATGTAATCGTAATGTTATGAGGTCGTTCGTCGATATTATATGTGTAATATCGAAAAATAAAGAATAAGGTTGTTAGCTAAAAAAAAAAGGAAATTACTTAATGATTAGCTTTCTCGTAGCTACTTTGTCTTTTTCCAAGACCCTTAACACATAGATGCCTGCGTCTAGATCCGACACGTTCAGTTCGTTACCTAAAATGGTAGTTTGTAATACTTGCGATCCCAAAACGTCGAAAATCAATATTTTTTTGGCGGCATTTGCCTTGGTGTTAATATACACCTTACCTGTAGTAACCGGGTTTGGGTAAAGTTTAAAACCTTCAATATCACTATTCGGCTTCGATTCTTGCCCGTAGCTTAAGGAGATAAAAAGAAAGAAAAAGACAAGGTAAAGTTGCTTCATACGATTGGGTTAACAAGAAACATGCCGTAAAGATAGGAATTCTGTTCACTGGTTAGCCTCGGAATCCAAGTAATATGGCAATTATTCGATGAAATGCACGATTTGGATCAAATATTTAAAAACTTTAACGAATAAATTTATTTTTAGCCATTACTATTAAAACAGTAAACTAACTATAAAATGGTTTTCGATGTTATCAAAAGGTTACCATATAGGCATAGTGTTCGGCACGTTTGCCCTAATAGTATTATCTTTACTTTTTAACGATAATCAAAATAAGATTCTCATGAAGAAAAGCAATATACGCATACTTTTAGTAGATGATGAACCCGATATTTTGGAGATTGTAAAGTATAATTTAGCTTCTGAAGGATACGATGTATATACCGCCAAAAATGGCGTTGAAGCTGTGGCCAAGGCCAAGAAAAAGAAACCTCATTTAATTATTCTCGATGTAATGATGCCCGAGATGGATGGTATAGAGGCCTGCGAAATCATAAGAAATACACAAGGGCTAGAGAATACCATTATCACTTTTCTTACCGCAAGGGGGGAAGATTATTCTCAGGTCGCCGGTTTTGATGCCGGAGCCGATGACTATATTACAAAACCGATTAAGCCAAAAGTACTCGTTAGCAAGGTTAAAGCCCTACTTCGAAGGTTAAAGGAAGACGCTGGGCAAAATGACGAGATTTTAAAAGTCGGCAACATTGTAATCAATCGTGAGGAATACAAAATCGTGAATAATGGCAAGGAAATTATTTTGCCAAGAAAAGAATTTGAACTTTTGGCCCTTTTGACTTCTAAACCAAGTAAGGTATTCAAGCGTGAAGTCATTTTAGATAAGGTCTGGGGTAACGAAGTCGTGGTCGGGGGCCGCACCATCGACGTACACATTCGAAAACTAAGGGAAAAAATAGGCGAAGAACATTTTAAGACCGTAAAAGGCGTAGGATATAAGTTTGTTCTCTAATGGCCACGCGCGTAAAAAAATCATATAAGTTCGCCCTACGGTCGGCGTTGTACATTACACTTGTTCTTTCATTGCTGATTTTCATTTTTTTAGTTTTTAGTGGCCTTATAGCCAACTTTTGGGTCTACTTACTTTTATTTCCCGTCATTATTTTTATGGTTGCGTTTTTAATCATTCAGATCAGGGTTGAAAAATTCATTTATGCCAGGATAAAAAAAATATATGACGATGTAGCCCTTTTGGAAGATTCTTCACTTATCTCCGGCCCCATCACAACCGATATGCGCACCTTGACTGAAGAAATCGAAAAATTCGCCAAGGATAAGAGAATAGAAATAGACACCCTTAGAATACGAGAAGAATACCGCAAAGATTTTTTAGGTAATGTGTCGCATGAGCTAAAGACGCCGCTGTTTACTGTACAAGGCTATATTGAAACACTTTTGGACGGCGCCATGAAAGATAAGGCTATTCGAAAAAAGTATTTACAGCGCGCGGCCAAAGGAGTGGATCGCCTTATCTATATCATAAAAGACCTCGACTTGATCACTAAACTTGAAGTGGGTGATC